>JAYVXJ010000736.1:0-3894 GCA_043785285.1 Chitinophagaceae bacterium | reverse complement strand
TTAACCAGAAAACGCTGGACATTTCCGCCATGTCCTTTCACCGCGTTTTACAAACCGCTTATGAAATGGATGCCATCAATACCTGGGGAAGCGTTGTGGCGTTGAGTTTTATTGCCGCACAGCGGGTGTTTCCGGATTACAATGAAATGGCGGATGCCAAGGCCCTGCTCGAAAGTGTGGCTCGTAGTTTTGGATACTATTACGGAATCAAAAATAAAGTACGCATTAACACGGTATCCCAATCGCCTACAAAAACAACAGCCGGAAGCGGTGTAAAAAGTTTTGACGGATTTCAGGCTTATGCAGAAAAGATGAGTCCGCTCGGAAATGCCAGTGCCGATGATTGTGCGGGTTACTGTGCTGTTTTATTCAGCGATCTCACGCGCATGGTGACCATGCAAAATCTTTTTCACGATGGTGGATTTTCTTTTACAGGTGTTACCGAAGCCGTTATCCTGGAAATTGAAAAGAACCATGAAGTTGTCGTAAAATAAAAGGGAATTCGGGCTTTAATAAGAACGGGTTTTTTCCGCTATAAAAAATAAAAAGAGGCCGTCTCTTGTTTTGAGACAGCCTCTTTTTTATCCACATTATGATTTCTTAATACTCATCTTCATTAAAGAAGAAGTCCTCCTGGGAAGGATAATCCGGCCAGATATCGTCTATTCCCTCATAGATCTCACCTTCATCTTCCAACTCCTGCAAGTTTTCAACCACTTCAATAGGGGCGCCGGAACGGATCGCATAATCGATCAATTCGTCTTTGGTGGCGGGCCAGGGGGCGTCTTCAAGGTAACTGGCTAATTCTAGTGTCCAAAACATCTTTATTAATGTATTTAATTTCTGAATGTTTTTAATAAGGTCAGATCAACGGGCATTTCCCGGAGAAAGTATGGGAAACGCTGCCTTTAATTTTTCGCAAAAGTAATTTTTATAATGAAACCAACAAATACCATTTATACGGACTAAATACCCGGTATTCCACTTAAATCAAGGTTGTTATATTTGCGGATGATCCCATCAGAAGCCACGCAGCCCATTCTTTCAGCCAGAAATATCGAAAAGTATTACGGCGAATTGCGGGTTTTAAAGGGTGTAAACCTGGATGTTAACAAAGGAGAGATCGTAAGCATGGTAGGGCCTTCGGGATCGGGGAAAAGCACACTTTTGCATATTCTGGGCACTTTGGATGAACCGGCATCGGGAGAGATCATCCTGGAAAACCGCCGCCTGCATACCCTGAAAGGCAGGGTTCTTGCCGCGTTCCGGAACCGACATATCGGGTTTGTGTTTCAGTTCCACCATCTTCTGCCGGAATTCACGGCCCTGGAGAATGTGTGTATTCCGGGATGGATTGCCGGCAGGAAAAAAGCAGAGGTGAAAGCCCGGGCCATAGAACTTCTGGAAATCCTGGGCGTGAACCACCGGATGGATAATAAGCCGGCCGCCTTGTCGGGCGGTGAACAGCAACGGGTTGCCGTATGCCGGGCACTCATCAATCACCCGGATATCGTGTTTGCCGATGAACCCACGGGAAACCTGGATTCTGCGAATGCCCGGGAATTACACCAGTTATTTTTCGATTTACGCAAACAGTTTAATCAGACCTTCCTGATCGTAACTCATAACGAAGCATTGGCGGAGCAAAGTGACCGGGTGTTGAGGATGAAGGATGGGCAGATAGTTGAGTAATTATCAAATTATCAAATTGGTATTCCTTGCCACCCACGGTATCTCCTCCGCTCCCAACTGATGACCCGCATATCTCGAAAGTATAAAAAGATAATCGCTCAGCCGGTTGAGGTATTTAATAATCAGAGGCTGACCAATGGGTTCTGCTACATCCAGTTGAACGGCTTTGCGTTCGGCACGGCGACAAACACAACGGCAAATATGCGCTGTTGAAACCACTATATGTCCCCCGGGTAATACAAAGGATTTCATCGGTGGCAATACTTCACTCATCCGGTCTATTTCTTTTTCCAGCAGCAGAACATCCTCTTCTATCAGGTCCGGAATTTTAAATGCAATTTCTTTATGCGGATCGCAGGCCAATGCAGAGCCAATCGTAAAAAGGCGGTCCTGGATTTCTTTTAACATCACACGACTAGGCACGTCCTGATACTGATCACCCAGTAGACCGATAAAAGAGTTCAGTTCATCAATATCCCCATAAGCTTCAATGCGAATATTGCTTTTGGGAACTTTAGTACCTCCGAGCAGACTGGTTTTGCCTGCATCCCCTGTTTTTGTATAAATTTTAAGCGACATGTTTCATAAGAAAATTACAGCGCGGGTTCAAATACTCCTTCTCTTTTCTTGTCGGTCTCGATTACGCCATCTTTCAGTCGCACTACCCGATGCGCATATTTGGAAATGTCTTCCTCATGTGTAACGAGCACCACCGTGTTGCCGGCAGCCTGAATAGCGTTGAAGATTTCCATGATCTCAATGGACGTTTTTGAATCCAGGTTACCAGTGGGTTCATCTGCCAGAATAAGCGACGGGTTGTTGACCAATGCCCTGGCAATGGCCACACGCTGGCATTGACCACCGGATAATTCATTGGGTTTATGATGACTCCGATCGGTGAGACTTACTTTTTCCAGCACGTCCATCGCCATTTCCATCCGGGTCTTTTTAGCGATTCCTGCATATACCAGAGGAAGTGCTACATTTTCTGCAGCGGTGAGTCTGGGTAATAAATTGAACTGTTGAAAAACAAACCCGATTTCTTTATTGCGTACTTCCGCGAGGTCATCATCTGCCATCTGGCTTACATCCTGTCCGTTCAGTATATACTTTCCGGCGGTGGGAGAATCCAGACATCCTATGATATTCATGAGCGTACTCTTGCCGGAACCGGAGGGTCCCATCAGGGCAACATATTCATTTTTTAATATTTCCAGGCTGATTCCTTTCAATACCGGAACGGCCTGCTTCCCCATGAAATAACTTTTCTGAATTCTGTCTAGAAGAATAATCGTTTGTGGACTCATAGAATGGCTATTTCTGTTAAGCTCCGGTTATGCGGAAGGGTTTTTGACTACCCGGGGTACTTTAAAATATTGTTCATCCGCCAGGGGTGCATTTTTCAAGGCATCTGAACGGCAAATGGAAGGTTCGAAAATATCTTCCCGGAGAACATCCGTTTCCTCTCCCATATACAGCAGGGGCTCAACACCGGATACGTCGAGAGCATTCAGTTTCTCTACAAAACCGATCATTTTTTCCAGATCTTTTTTAATTTCCTGCTTTCCGGGTTCGTCAAATTCAAGATTGGCCAGTTTGCATAAATGCTCAATAAGGGCGTCGTTTACTTCCATGAAAAAGGATTACAGACAAAAATAACGGATTAAGCGACAATTTGTATATCTCTGATGAAATGTGGGAACGCACGAGAGAAGTTGACGGTTGACCGTTGACCGTTGACGGACTTCAGGTGCGGATTTACACTTATGATCGGTCAACCGTCAACCATAAATTGATCGCCTTCCGCACTTTTATTACCTTCGTCCTCCTCATGGAAAAAAAGAAAGAAATCGTATTAAGTGGCATCCGGCCCACCGGTTTCCTGCATCTGGGTAACTATTACGGGGCTTTACGGAATTGGGCGCGCATGCAATATGAATTTGACTGCTATTTTTTTATTGCTGACTGGCATAGCCTGACCACCCATTCCGATACAAAAGATCTGAAAAATAATACCCGCCGGCTGGTATCTGAACTGGTTGCGGGTGGACTTGATCCGGAAAAATGCGTGATCTATGCACAGAGTGATATTCCGGAAATAGCCGAGCTCTATCTCTATCTGAATATGCTGGCTTACCGGGGGGAACTGGAAAAAACCGCAACTTTCAAAGATAAAGTGCGTCAACAACCGGAAAATATCAA
>JAYVXJ010000735.1:0-3913 GCA_043785285.1 Chitinophagaceae bacterium | reverse complement strand
TTCAGGGGTACACGTGATGTGGGTTTCACCAGGTTTTACCAGTTCCAATATTCGCAATAAGGCACTGAACAGTCATGGCGTGGGACAGGGAGAAAGTCCGCTCAACGAATCCAAACTCATGAGTGCCGAAACCTGCGCACGATATATTCTGGGTGCCATTGAAAAAAGAAAAAGAGTGCTGGTACTTACCTTCACCGGAAAGCTAACGGTTTTCCTGAATAAATTTTTCCCTTCTCTGGCCGATAAACTGGTACACCGGTACTATTTCAAGAACGGAGAGCTGATCAAATAGACCACTTAAAACCGAACCGATTACTGATGGCGATCATTACCCTTACTTCTGACTTCGGCCTGCAGGATTATATCGCAGGCGCGGTCAAGGGTCAGCTTTTACAGATAGATCCAAATTTCAGAATCCACGACATCTCCCATCAGGTTGCACCGTTCAATTATCCCCAGGCTGCTTATATCTGCCGCAATGCCATTTTACAATTCCCTGCAAATACCTACCATATTATATTAGTGAATCTGTTTGAGCAAAAACCGGAAAACATGCTCCTCTCCTGTTTCAACGGACAATATATTTTTTGTGCCGACAATGGCCTGATCAATATGATCCTCCCACCTAAACCGGAAAAAGTAATTGGCATTCCGCTGGATGCCCATGCAATCAAAAATACACTCTACTGTGCAAAGGTGATCGGTAAAGCCATCTATGATCTGGAACAGGGATGCTTACCGGAAACAATGGGCGATCCGCAAATAGCCTATATTGAAAAAAATGAACTCCGGCCCGTACTTGCTGATAGTTATATGGAAGGCCAAATCATTTTTATTGACAATTTTGAAAATGTTATCGTCAACATAACCCGGGCTGAATTTGAAGAACAACGCAGAGGACGCGGTTTCCGGATTGTATTTAAAAGAAATGAAAGCATAGAACGGATCAGTGAAACCTATGCCGACGTACCGCTGGGAGAGAAACTGGCTCTTTTCAATTCAGCCAATTATCTCGAAGTGGCTATCCACAAAGGAAATGCTGCCGGATTATTCGGATTGCAGGATTTTACGGATCAGTCGCTCCAGCATTATTTGTTTTATCAGACGGTCAGGATTTACTTCGAGTAGTGGAACACTTTGTTTGGTTTACGGATGACGGTTGACCGTTGACGGATATCAGGTGCGAATGCGCACATAAAGGCGGTCAACGGTCAACCGTCAACGGTCAACTTCTCTAAAAGATATCGTTAAACCAAACAAGACACCCCCGCATCTACCAACTTCCTCCTATATTTGTCAATTCTAAAAATCAACGGACTATGAATTTTAAGAAGCTGAATAACATCTCAGGCTGGGTTGTTTGTCTTTTTGCCTGTATGGTGTATGTTTTGACCATGGAAGCTTCGGGCAGTTTCTGGGACTGCGGAGAATTCGTTTCCAGTGCTTATAAGTTACAGATTCCCCATCCACCCGGAGCACCGCTTTTTGTGATGATGGGTCGCTTTTTTATCATCCTTTTTGGCGACAATCCTTTAACAGCTGCCAGGGCGGTGAATTTCATGAGTGCTATCCTGAGCGGCCTTACGATTCTCTTTCTCTTCTGGACCATCACCCATTTCGCCCGTAAAATCATTCAAAAGACAAATCTCCAGCTGAGTTCCGGCCAGATTTTTACCATCATCAGCGCCGGCGTCATAGGCGCCCTGGCTTATACCTTCTGTGATTCTTTCTGGTACAGTGCAGTTGAAGGGGAAGTATACGGTTCTTCCTCTTTCTTTACAGCCCTGGTTTTCTGGGCCATCCTGAAATGGGAAGATGAGGCTGAAAAGCCCGAAGCCGACCGCTGGATCATCTTCATTTTTTACATGATGGGGCTTTCCATCGGTGTTCATTTGCTGAACCTCCTCACCATTCCGGCAATCGTTATGGTGTATTATTATAAACGTTATAAACCCACCGCCTGGGGTGCAGTCTTCGCGTTCGTCATCGGTTGTACCATCACCGGATTGATTCAGAAGTTCGTGATTCAATACACGATCAAAGGTGCCGCCTGGTTTGATATCCGTTTTGTAAATGATCTCAACCTGCCGTTCTTTAGTGGCTTTGCCTTTTTCTTTATCCTGCTGAGCGCCATTCTGGTATTCGGAATTCGCTATGCCATAAGAAAAAAATATTATCTCCTGAAGATTGGCATCTGGTGCATTGCCTTCATGCTGATCGGCTATTCCACTTATTTTACCACCATGATCCGCTCCAACGCAGATCCGGCCGTGGACATGTTTAACGTGGACAATCCCGTGAGTCTGGTGGGTTATCTCAGTCGTGATCAGTACGGCGACTGGCCAATTGTGTATGGTCCGGATTTTACCGACCGACCTCCGCGCAGTGAAGGTGCAGATCAATATATAAAAGGAAAAGATAAATACGTCGTTGCCGGGAAATCCGTAGTGCAGGACTGGGTCAACACGCCATCATCCCATTTCTTCCCCCGTATGTGGGACAATAGCAATGACCGCGGGCAAACCGATGTTTATAAAAACTATGGTGGCGTGGGTGATGGGGATCAACCCACCATGGGCAATAATATCCGGTATTTTATTACCTACCAGACATATTGGATGTACCTGCGTTATTTCTTCTGGAATTTTTCAGGAAAACAAAATGACCTGCAGGGCTTTGGAAATGTCAGGGACGGAAACGCCATTACCGGTATTTCTTTTATTGATAATCTCCTGTATGGCGACCAAAGCAAACTTCCGGATAGCATTCATACTAAAAACAAAGCGTACAACCGAATGTATGCCCTGCCATTCATCCTGGGTATGATCGGGTTGGCTTTCCAATATACAAGGAACAAAAAAGACTTCATTATTAATTTTCTGCTCTTTTTCTTTACCGGAATGGCCGTTGTGATTTATCTCAACCAGGCAGGACAGCAGCCACGCGAACGGGATTATGCTTATGTCGGATCCTTTTATGCATTTGCCGTCTGGATCGGTCTGGGGGTGATCTGGGTCAAAGAAAAATTTGATCAGTTTCTGAAGAAAGGATCGCTGGCGAACTATGCCGCTGCGGGTCTTTGCCTGCTCGCGGTGCCTGTGCTGATGGGAAGCCAGGAATGGAACGATCACGACAGAAGTAAAAAAACACTGGCCAGAGATCTGGCGAAAGATTACCTGGAAAGTTGTCCGCCTAATGCCATCTTATTTTCATTTGGAGATAATGACACTTATCCTTTGTGGTATGCACAGGAAGTGGAAGGTATCCGTCCGGATGTTCGTGTGGTGGTAAACAGCCTGCTGGGTACCGACTGGTATATGAATGAACTGCGTTACAAAATAAACAAGAGCGCCCCATTTGACGTGATCTTCACTACGGAACAAATCGAGGGGAATAAACGCGATGTAGCTTATTATCAAAAACTTCCCGGATTTGATCAGAATAAATATTATGACCTGTACGATATGTTGAAGAATGTTGTCGGCAGTGATGATCAGAAATACACTATCCAGTCGGAAGATGAATCCTATAATCTCTTCCCCGTTAAAAAATTCAGCGTACCGGTGGATCTGATTACCGTAAAATCCAACGGAACCGTGCATGAAGGCGATAGCGTGTTGAGCGAACTGCAAATTGATATCCCCAACAAGAATTATTTATTGAAGAACGACCTGGCCATTTACGCTATAATCGCAGCCAATCATTGGAAACGACCCATATGCTTTACTTCCACTCAGGAGCTCAACGATCTGGGAATTGCAAAGTATGTCCGGCTCAAGGGACTTTCTTACCAATTGGTTCCATTAAATAAACCGGGCGTAGACAACGATGCGGCATACAAAACCATCATGGAGCAATTTGGTTATGGTAATGCAGATAAAGAAGGCGTTTATTATGATGAAGAAAACCGTCG
>JAYVXJ010000734.1:0-3917 GCA_043785285.1 Chitinophagaceae bacterium | reverse complement strand
GGAAATTCTTCCTGTAGCAGCGCTCCTTTGTAATTTTTCCGAAGCAGCTGCCGGGGACAGCACACGGGTGGACCACGGTGATGTAATCACCCTCTTTCATGAATTCGGTCACATGGTCCATTTCATGGTAGCACGTTCAGATATTGCTTCACAGCCGTTTACCGTCAAATCCGATTTCGTTGAAGCGCCATCCCAATTCCTGGAGAACTGGTGTTGGGAATATCCTTCTCTGAAAATTTTTGCGAAGCATTATAAAACCGGCGCCATTCTTCCGGATTCCCTGTTTCAGAAAATGAAGTCCACCCAGCATGTACTGGATGGATTGTATTATATGGGTCAGCTTTATTATGGAAAGCTGGAATTCACTTATCATGATAAATACGATAGTATTCAGGGAAAAGACATTAGCCGGGTAGCTGAAGATTTGCATCCCATGCTGCAGGTCCCTTTTGTAGAAGGAACTCATTTTATTGCTTCTTTCGGTCACCTGAATGGTTATGCAGCTAACTATTACGGCTATTTATGGTCACGTGTTTTTGCTCAGGATATGTTTTCCCTTTTTGAAAAAAATGGCGTCATGGATTCCAAAACCGGCCTAAGATATCGCAAAGATGTACTGGAGGTTGCCGGTAGTGAAGAAGAAATGGATATGCTCCGTCATTTTTTAGGGAGGGAGCCGAATGCGGATGCTTTTATGAAATCAATTGGTTTGTGAGAAGCAGTTGATAGTATATGGTTGAAATTATTTCCCCATAGCATACTCAATCCCCCCCAATATATGTTTAAGATAAAGGGGATCAGAAAAGGATTCGTCAGTATGACCTAATTCTGTGTAGAATGCGCGTCCACCATCATATACATGGTACCAGGCCATTGGATGGTTGTTTCCATTTTCTCCACCAGAATAAGAAGATTCATCAATTTTAATTAGTACGGTAACATCCGGATTGAGGTCATTGAAATTATACCACTCATCTTTCCGAACCCAGGTATCGGGAAGTTCTGCAGTGGACGGATGGTTCTTGTTTACGATGATCAGCTTTGCTTCCTGTTGCTTAGGATGAGATTTAAAATAAGCACCCGCAAGTTTGCCGTACCAGAGCCAGTTATATTCACAGTCAGTAGCTGCATGTATGCCTACATAACCGCCGCCATGCCGGATATAATTTTGAAATGCTTTTTCTTCGGCCGGACCGAAGACCTTGCCGGTCGGGCTTAGAAAAATAACAACGGCATATTTTTTTAAATTTTTCTTATTAAAAGCCAGTGAATCTTCCGTGGCAACCACGTCAAAACCATTTGCCGCACCCAGCTTTTTAATCGCTTCAATGCCGACGGGAATACTGGAATGCCGGAAACCATTGGTCTTGGAAAAAATCAATACAGCCGGTTTCTTCGCTATAGGATTTGCAGCGGATAATAGCAGAAGCAACGCAAAAGGCAGTAAGGCAACCGCGAGGATTTTATTCATAATAAATTATAGTTTTCTGATCTTGATATTCCGGAACCAAACATCACATCCATGATCCTGAAGATCAATATGTCCGGATTTAAACTTTGCAAACCCCGGCATCTGAGCAAATTTGCTTCCTTTCACCAGTGCATCCCAGTCTGCATCCCACATGGTGGTTGAAACGATGTTCACGCCGTTAAGATACAAATCCAGTTTACCATGATCCAGTTTGATTTCCACATCGTTCCATTCGCCAACTGCGTGAACGGGTTCGGAAGAAGAAGCGATCAGATCATATAAGTCACCTGCACGGTGTTTATGGATTTTACCATCGGCATGACCATCATTGTCCAATACCTGCATTTCAGGACCGGTATGAAAAGATTCTTCATATTCCGGTGATTCTTTTATTAAAAAAAGAATTCCGCTGTTTCCGGCCTTGGAAATTTTCCATTGCAGTTTCAGATCGAAATTCTCATACTCATCCTGCGTAACGATGTCTCCGCC
Source organism: Chitinophagaceae bacterium (assembly GCA_043785285.1). Lineage (GTDB taxonomy): Bacteria > Bacteroidota > Bacteroidia > Chitinophagales > Chitinophagaceae > Puia. Next base: position 1,957 of record JAYVXJ010000734.1, on the reverse strand, counting down.
GTTTGTAGACTTCTTTTGGGAAGCATCCATCCGTAATGTGCCGTCATCTGCTTTCCATGCACTTCCTATGGTCTTTTTATTATAGGTATGCCAGCCTTTCGTGCTACTGCCGTCGAAAAGCAATTTCCAGCCGGCACTCTTTTCTGCAGCGGTTAATTTATTATTCTCTGATTGTGCAAAAGCTGCTCCATTTATCAGCACCAGGGAAACCAGTGCGATACCCATTTGCTTTATCATAAGCGTTCTGTTTATTTTTTAAGAGAAAGAATATAAGTGACCATTTCCTTTACATCGGAAACAGGTAGTGCCGCATGCGGCGTCATTGGTACGGTACCCCAAACACCCGATCCTCCGGCAATGATTTTATGTACAAGTCTGTCTACTGTAGTATCTGCGGCAACTGCATATTTTGCAGCCACATCACTATAAGCAGGCCCGATGGTTGCACCGGCTGATTCTTTATGCAGACGATGGCAGGTAGTGCAATCACTGGCTCCGATAAGTTCGAGCCCTTTTTCTGTGGGCGCCGCTGCTTCCGGAGCAGGTGTAACTGCCGTGCTGGAAGAATCAGCGGATTTGGAAGAAGAACCTCCGGAATTACAGGCTGCTAAGGCAACTGAACCACAAAATAAAATCAGAATCAATTTTTTCATTGTTGCTTGAATTATGAAATGAAGGTGTAAATTTCGTAAAAAAATCCCAATCCCCGGCTTAAATGAAAAACAGTGGGTAATCTTTCCGTTAAAAAGATAACTTTTCCATTTATTTTATTCCGAGTACAGCGCGGTTAAAAGCTTCGTCATAGCCGGTTCCGGCAAAATCATCAAAAGCTTTTTCAGTTACCCGGATGATATGATCTTTGATGAATGGGGCACCCTCTTTTGCGCCATCTTCGGGATGTTTGATACAGCATTCCCATTCCAATACGGCCCAGCCGGCAAAATCATATGCCGTTAGTTTGCTGAAGATGGATTTAAAATCAACCTGTCCATCTCCCAGCGAACGGAATCTGCCGGCACGGTCAATCCAGTTCTGATAACCTCCATATACACCTTGTTTTCCGGTAGGGTTAAATTCTGCATCTTTTACATGGAACATGCGAATGCGCTCATGATAATAATCAATATAAGTGAGGTAATCCAATTGTTGTAATACGAAGTGGGACGGGTCATATAATAAGCATGCACGCGGATGATCATTTACTTCTTTCAAAAACCTTTCATAAGTTACCCCGTCGTGCAAATCTTCTCCCGGATGAATTTCATAACAAAGATCTACGCCGTTTTCATCGAACACATCCAGGATGGGTTTCCATCTTTTGGCCAGTTCTTTAAATCCGGTGTCCACTAACCCGGCGGGCCGCTGGGGCCATGGATAAAATGTGTGCCAGAGCAATGCTCCGCTGAATGTTGCATGCGCATTCAGTCCGAGATTCTTCGACGCTTTTGCTGCATATTTTAATTGCTGAACGGCCCATTCCTGTCGTGCTGCCGGATTATTCCGATAAGCTTCGGGAGCAAACCCATCGAACAGCGCATCGTAAGCCGGGTGCACGGCTACAAGCTGTCCCTGCAGGTGAGTGGAAAGTTCGGTGATCTCCAGTCCGGCTGCATGTACAATTCCGTTGATCTCGTCTGCATATGATTTATTCTCAGCCGCTTTTTTCAGATCAATGCAGCGGGCGTCCCAGGTGGGAATCTGCACACCCTTATAACCCAATGAAGCCGCCCATTTACTAATAGAAGCCAGTGAATTGAAAGGAGCTGCATCGCTCATGAACTGCGCCAGGAAGAGACCTGGTCCTTTAATTGTTTTCATTGTTTATATTTGAATTAAAGTTGATGGTTGATAGTTGATGGTTGATGGATCCCAGGTGTGAATTCGCACATAAAGGCCATCAACTATCAACCATCAACGTATTTACAATCGTACCATTTTTCCGAAGACCCCGCTGATG
>JAYVXJ010000733.1:0-3926 GCA_043785285.1 Chitinophagaceae bacterium | reverse complement strand
CGGTATCCGCGAATCGGGCATCCGGTTATTGATAGCCGGTGAATACTATGATGATCAAAAAATGTATCTCGATCTCATTTCGGAATTGAAAATCGGGGACCGTCTCCTCCTCAAGACAGATTTTATTCCGGATAGTGAAGTACAATATTATTTGTGCGCAGCAGATGCGGTGGTTCAGCCTTATCGCCATGCAACGCAAAGTGGCGTCACCCCCCTCGCCTATTATTTTGAACGGCCCATGATCGTGAGTAAAGTGGGTAGTCTTGCTACACACGTAATTCATGAACAAACCGGACTGGTAGCTGAACCCGAGCCGGCACCGATCGCCAGAGCCATCCTCCGTTTCTATGAATTAGGTGAAGATTATTTTATTCCTCATCTTCGCATGGAGAAGAAAAAATATTCCTGGAAAAACCTTGTAAATACCATCCTTGGCTTATCCCATGATATACAGAAGTAAGGCGCCGCTGCGCATCGGACTCGCCGGTGGCGGAACAGATGTGAGTCCCTACAGCGATATCTACGGAGGTGCTATCCTCAATGCCACCGTTTCCCTGTATGCTTATGCCAACATCGAATTAACGGATACTGACGAAGTGCATTTTGAAGCGATCGACTTCCAGTCGAAACAGGTGATCCAAAAAGGTTCACCCATGGAATTGAATGGCATACTGGATTTACATAAAGGTGTTTATGATCGTATCCGGAAACAGTTTTCCGATATTCCATCCGGATTTAAATTATCCACTTTTGTAGATGCTCCTGCAGGTTCCGGACTCGGCACTTCTTCCACCCTGGTGGTGGCGATGGTAGGTGCTTTTGCTGAAATGCTGAAATTACCGCTGGGAGAATATGATATTGCGCATCTGGCTTATGAAATTGAGCGGAAGGATCTGAATATGGCTGGAGGGAAACAGGATCAGTATGCGGCTACTTTCGGCGGTGTTAATTATATGGAGTTTTTTGGCGAAGAGAAAGTAATTGTGAATCCGCTGCGTATCAAGCAACGATATTTATTTGAACTCGAAAATAACCTGGTGCTTTATTACACTGCAACCACCCGCGAATCCGCAAAGATCATTGCGAAGCAAAGTCAGAATGTGATCGACAAAAAAGAATCTTCCATTGAGGCCATGCATCAGCTGAAACAACAATCCCAACGCATGAAAGAAGCATTGCTCCTGGGTCATCTGCATGAGATTGGCGAAATCCTGGATTTTGGTTTTGAGCAAAAGCGAAGAATGGCAGAAGGTATTTCGAACGACCGGATGGAGGACATTTACCATGCAGCAAAATTGGCAGGCGCCACGGGTGGTAAGATTTCCGGCGCCGGAGGTGGAGGCTTTATGATCTTTTATTGTCCCGGGAATACCAAATATAAAGTAATTGAAAAACTGAATTCGTTTGGCGGTCATTGTAAATCTTATCAGTTCGTGGATCACGGGTTGACCACCTGGACCATTTAAATTTATTTATTATGCTGGAGGATATTAAAAAAATTGTTTCCGCTTCCATTGCCGTAAAGCAGAAACTGCTGGGGGATGAAAATTTGTTGAATACCACATCCCGCGTGGTGGAGGTGATCGTGAACGCTTTTAAAGATGGCAAGCGCGTTTATTTTGCAGGCAACGGAGGAAGTGCTGCAGATGCCCAGCATCTGGCTGCTGAATTTTCCGGAAGGTTTTATATGGATCGTCATGCGTTGCCTGCAGAAGCACTGCACTGCAACACATCCTATCTGACTGCAGTGGCTAATGATTACAGCTTCGACGAAATTTACGCGCGACTGATCAGGAGCATAGCGCACCCCGGAGATGTGCTGGTTGGTTTATCCACTTCCGGTAATTCTAAAAATATTGTGCGTGCTTTTGAAACTGCCCGCGAAAAAGGCGTTATCACCGTTGGGTTTACAGGTGAAAGTGGTGGGAAGATGAAAACGCTCAGTGATTATCTCTTTACTGTTCCTTCCAGTGATACACCACGGATTCAGGAATCACATATTTTATTGGGACATATCGTTTGTGAACTTGTGGAAAAATTTTTTTTCAAACCCTAATCGTTCAACCTGAATGATGATACCGGAGGCTATTATTCTTGCTGGAGGTCTGGGTACCCGGTTGAAATCCGCAGTTCCGGATCTTCCCAAATGCCTCGCACCGATAGCCGGTAAACCCTTTCTTGATTATCTGCTTAACTATTGCCGTAAACAAGGTATTAGCCGGTTCATCTTTGCCTTGGGTTACAAAACAGAACAGGTTGAATGCTTTGTGGAGACTTTATTACCAGCGTCTGAATATGTGTTTTCTATAGAAAAAGAACCGCTGGGTACGGGCGGAGCTATTTATCAGGCATGTCAGCAGGCAACCGGATCCGATGTGATCGTGCTGAATGCTGATACTTTTTTCGGTGTGAACCTGAATGCGCTTTCTTCCTTTCATAAGGAGCGAAAAGCGGATTGCACACTTGCTTTAAAACCGATGCAGCAATTTGATCGCTACGGTGTGGTAGAACAGAATGAAAAGCAATTGGTAAGTGGGTTCAGTGAAAAAAAATACATGGAGAACGGACTCATCAATGGCGGCGTTTATGCATTGCATGCCGAACGTTTTTTAGCAAAATCTTTTCCCTCTGTTTTTTCCTTCGAGAAAGATTATCTTGAAAAAGAATATCAAAAGAAGAAAATTTACGGAATGATTTCGGATGCCTATTTTATAGATATCGGTATTCCGGAAGATTATCATCGCGCGCAAACAGAACTGATTCAACATATTTTCTGATGACATTTGATCTGGGTAGGATAGATAAGAGCTGGACGCTTTTCCTTGACCGGGATGGCGTAATCAATTATGAAAATCCGGGAAACTACGTGCGGAACTGGAAGGAATTTAGATTTTACCAGGATACGGCAGAGAATATTGCTTTTTTTAACACGCGCTTTCAAAGGGTCATTCTGGCTACAAATCAAAGGGGGATCAGCAAAGGGCTGATGACCCTGGCTGACCTTGACAGCATTCATCAACATATGCAGGAGAGCCTTAAATTAAAAGGCGGTACGATTGACCGGATTTATTATTGTGTGGATATGCAATCAGACAGCCCCTGCCGCAAGCCGAATACCGGCATGGCTTTGCAGGCTGCTAAAGATTTCCCGGAGATTAATCTGGCTAAATCAGTGATGGTCGGGAATAATATCAGTGATATGGGGTTTGGAAGAAATGCCGGCATGGCTACCGTTTTTCTCTGCACAACCAATCCGGAGATGGTCTTTCCTCATGAATGGGTTGACCTGCACTACCGTGATCTGAATGAATTTACCCAGACACTGAGGAAATCATAAAATTTTCAAAGAATTCTGCCGTTAACAGAGAGTTCCTGATCTTACCTGTAAATTAGTGTTACGAATTTTAACAATATGTCCATCATCCGGAAAAAATATTTCTATTTTCTTTTTATTCTCCTTTTTGCAGGGTTTAGTCCTGCCACTGGCCAGCATCTTTCTTCACGGAAAAATGCAACACTTGATCTTCACCAGGATTCATTGATGCGATATGCATACGATATTGTGAATGCACCGGAAGCCAGCCAACGGTTTCGCTCGGATAGCATGTTTATCCGCATGCTGGTAAGGGCCCTGAAAACCCCGAATTCTTTTTACTATCCATTCGACTCTCTGCAGACTATCTCCAAATTATACGCACCCGACAGCAGTTTCCGCGTATTTACCTGGCAGGTAAAAAAGGATGAATTCGTATATATACAGCGGGGTGCTATTCAGAAAAGAACGGAAGATGGTTCACTTAGCCTTACTCCTATGCATGATGTGTCTATGTTTACAGCCAAACCACTGGATTCTATCCGTACGGCTGCCAACTGGATCGGCGCGATCTATTACCGGATCATTGAAAAATCCTTCCAGGGAAGAAATA
>JAYVXJ010000732.1:0-3929 GCA_043785285.1 Chitinophagaceae bacterium | reverse complement strand
CTTCGTTTGCAAAATCTCCGGAGTTTACTTTGGTATGAGGCTGAAGTTTCAACAACTGTTCGCGGAGTATATTTAGCTGCACTTTTCCGGAAACGCCTTTGGGTAATGCATCGACAATAAATAGGCGGTTGGGTACTTTTTTTTCTTCCAGCCACTGACGGCAATCTTCAATGATTTCTGTTCCTGTTAGAGTAAAACCTGGATTTAATACCACCGCGGCAACGAGCTTTTCACCAAATACTTCATCCGGCATGCCGATAGCACAGGCTTCTGCAACAGCGGGATTTTTTAAAATACACTCCGTAACTTCTTCCGGTTGAATATTAATACCTCCTGAAATAATCAGGTTCTTTTTTCTTCCGCGGATGGTAACAAATTCATCTTCATCCTGTGAGGCAAGGTCGCCGGTAAGAAGCCAACCATCTGCAAAAGCTTCGCTGGTCAGTTTTAGATCTGAGTAGTAATTTTTCATGATGTGCGCGCCGCGAAGGCACAATTCACCGGTTTGTCCCGGAGCTACATCTTCCACCTGATCATTTACAATCCTGATCTCGCAATCCATTGGTTTGCCTGCGGAATATTTCCGGTAAGTGCCGGGTAAAGGTCCGCAGAACAGGCTGCCGGCAACAGTTTCGGTAAGTCCGTATACATTGGAAACATTTACTTTAAACGTGCTTTCAAACTTATCCCATAGCGCCCCATCCAGGTGTGCAGAAACAGAGATCAGGGATTTGAATTCCGGATACTGAAAACTGTCTTCGTAATTTTCAGCAAATTGCAGGATCATATTCAACATGGCCGGAACAACAAATACATGCGAAATATTATTGGCATATCCGTAATCCAGGAACTCGGGAATTTTTTCAATGGCGAACCGGAATGGTTTATGCCAGCTGCATCCTGCATAGGCTGCCAGCAAAGGGCCCTGTATGCATCCGTCAGCATGACAAAGAAACAAGAGATTTAATATCCGGCTATCTGCATTCAGTCCGTATACTTTTTTCAGTGTGGCGAGGTGAGCAGCCAGATTACCCTGCGTAATGGAAACGCCTTTGGAATCAGCGGTGGTACCGGAAGTGAAAATGATATAGGCGATGAGATCGGCTGCAGGAATTTCCGGAAATTCCTTTGCAGGCTCAGCCTTATCCAGTGCCGTTAGATAATCATTGGAAGGGCCTTCTGTTTTATTCTTCTTTAAAAATTTACCCAGCAGACCGTTAGCAGAAAGGTTTTCTTTTTGATAAGAAAGCACGGGAAGGGTTTCTGCCAGCTGCCAGCTGGCCAGCGTTTCCTTGTCTGCAATAATGTATTTGGGGTTCGTGCGATGAATAATACTATTAGCCCTCGGCGCTTTCGATTCCGGATCTGCGATCACCACGGTAATGCCGTTGGCGAGTGCAGCAAGAAAAAGCACGCTCATTGCTGGTTCGTCGCTAACGGCAAGTACCAGGTTATCACCGGCTTTTATATTCAACCATTCGAACAATCCGGAAATCTGTTTGATCTTCTGCTGAAGCCAGCCATAGGTAAAGGCTTTCTGCCGGGCCTGCAGGAAAATTTTGTCAGCGGTTTGGGTAAACACAGTTTCTAACATATGGATCCTTCCCTGTTTTATAATTTGAAATAATGATCGAGTAATTGTTTCCGGAGCACTTTATTATGATTACCCCGCGGTATCTGTTCCACTGCCTCTATCAGTAAGGGAACAGCATAAGCCCCGATATTCCGGGCTATTTGTTTTTTAATGGCGCTAATGATTTCGCGTGAATGTTCGTTTTCTGCAGGCACCACAAAAAGCGCAATGGATTCTTTTTCCTTTTCCTGGAGCGGACAAAGCGCCCAATCGCCTAATCCCGGGATCTGCTGCAACACTTCTTCCAAAGCCATCAGTTCGATCCTTTCGCCGGAAGGTAATTTGATGATGTCGGATAATCTTCCATAAAGGCTCAGACTGCCATCTTCGTGTTGTACAGCTGAATCTTTTGTATAAAACCATCCGTTATGCAGGCAATCTGCAGTGGCTTCGGTATTATTGTAATATCCGGAGAAAATCCCCGCTCCGTAAATGCAGAGTTCGCCTTTTTCTCCTGCCGGCAATTGATTACCTGACTCACCGAGAATTTTTACCAGGCAATCAATTGGTATGCCGATACTGTAATCATCAATTGCTATAAATCCCGGTGGCTCGGCGGTGCAGATGCCGGAGGTTTCCGTTAATCCATAATAATTTAGTAATGAAGTGCCGGTTTGATTTTGCCATTTCATTCTCAATTCGGCCGGTAATGCATTGCCCGTGCACAACGCCAGGCGGATGGAATGATGCAAAGGAGAAATTTGCAGCGGATCCCGGGCAGCCAGTAGCAGTTGTTTATAGAAAGACGGGTTCGCAGTAAGGATCGTAATATTTTCCTGAATGATGATTTGAACAAACTGATAAATATCTTTTCCTTTTCCGGGCAGCACGCAGCAGGCTCCCGATTCTGCGATGCAGGCGGTGGCCTGACGAAGACCACTCATCGTTTCCAGTCCCCCAATGGCAAAATAGCGGTCTGTTTTTTTCCAGTGATAGGTTTCCGTCATCACCCTTCCGGAACGGATCAGTTGCGCATGCGACAGCGGAATACCTTTTGGATTATTCGTAGAGCCGGTAGTCCATAAAATGACGGCGATGTCCTCCCGGTCTGGAAGTTCAGTAACTATCAATTCATTTTCGCAGTTAGCCGACAACCAGGAATCAAAAGAAAAATCCGGGCGGTAGTCAGGATCCGTAATTAAATCCAGCATGATCAGCTTACAAGTACTTTCATTTTTCACGACGGGGTAGAGTGCAGGATCAACAAAAGCCATAACCGGTTTAAGCAGACTAACCCACTCCCTTATGCGAAGAGCAGCTTCTTTCGGAGAGATGGGAACAATGATGATGCCCATACTCACGGCTGCCCAGAAAACCAACATTATTTCCGGATGCAGATCCGCACAAATCAGGATTTTGTCGCCTTTGAGCAGACCTTCCTGCAGGAGTGCCTTTTGTACAAGACCGATCAGTTCATCCGCCTGACTATAACTGAGTGATTCGTTGCCGGCTTTTACCCAGGGTTCATCCGGGAAAAAAGCAACAGCCTGTTTCCATTGAGCGGCCAGGTTTTCTTCTTTCCGTTCCAGGATATATTGCTGATGACCCAGTACCGTCTGCAGACGAAACCCAGCTTCGTCCACCGGTACCACCTGTGCCAGTTCGAGATCAAAGGCATTTTGCAGGATCTGCTGCATGGCAGATCCGGAGCTGTTTATTTTTAACCTGATTTCATTGATCGTATAACCATGACCAGCCCAATACAGGATTTCGCAGGTTTTCTGGTCAATAGGGGCTCCCATACTTTGATGAACTCGTTTTGAATAGACAGAATGCCTTTCCAGCAGTTCATCAATCAGCGGACCATATGTTTTTATATTGAACTCAATCCGGTGATTTATTTCGTTGACAGATAAGAGAGGATTCTGCAGCAGGTAACTGTTTTCCCAGCCTTGTTGTTCATGACCCCGCCAGGTTTTTAATACCGGCCGGCTATCAGCGGGCAACCAGGCCACACAGCCATTGTAATCGGAATGGTCAGGTTCGGAAACCAGCTCTTTTTCACTATCTGTGCTGCGATCATTCCAATTAAACGTAGCGGGTTCAGACAAAACAAAACCTTTTCTTTTGGTAACCGTTTCCAGTTGCGAAAAAAGAAAATCATAATCCTTCCCATGAAGCTGCCGGCAGCCCCGATCAAAATAAGGATCTGGTTCGCTATTCGTCAGGTGTACATGGGGAAAAAGAATGGGCGCCGTTGGTTTGGCCATGCGATGCAGTTCGGCGAGTAAATCGGATTGATGAAACCGATGAAGCAGGTCCATGCCGACGATAGCTGAGATACTGTTGCTTTCCA
>JAYVXJ010000731.1:0-3930 GCA_043785285.1 Chitinophagaceae bacterium | reverse complement strand
CAAAATTGGATCGCATACGGCAAAACAAATTAAAAAGGAAGTTTTCTTATAAGATATGTTTTATGTTAAATATAAAATTCAATCTAACTTCCAGAGCTTAAGAAAAACCGATGGACTCCCGATGATTCACCAGCGTTCCCACCTTTGTTATTGTGCTGATTTGAGTTTGTCATACGGGTTGCCAACCGATTTTACCTGGATTCCCATATTTCGAAAAGGTACTGCGGAAAATCCGGGAATCTGACGAAACACGTCCGCGTCTCCCTTTAATTGGAAATTTTCATTTTTAAAATGCACAAAGCCAGGATCTTCTTTTGTGACCCAGTTTTGCTCTACCTGGTATTGAGGCACTACCATGCCGATATTCCTGAAAGTGCAGTTCCGGAATATATTGTTATCCCCTTTTTCAATATATACCGCCATTCCCCGCATATTCGCCAGGGTAATATTTTGAAAACTGATATTGCTGACTCCTGATAATACAATCATGGGTTCTCAGCATAGATAATTCCAGTAAAGCGGCTTCTGGTTTTACCGGCGGATAGTAGTATAATATACCTGAAGAACGATCTATAAAATATTCTCCCGGACTGTCTGTTTCTTCCAGTAAATTGAAAGCGTACCAGCGCCGGGAATCTTCGCCTGCCGCAAATCCAAACATAGTTGACTGTGCAGTGGTAATCGTATTGTTATTTTCGTCAATCGCTTTTACCGATAAAAAGTCATCTGCAAAACCAGCTTTAAAGTAACCCCAATCCATAACTCCTTAGCCTGTTTCCAGCGTTTGAGCGGAGCAATGGTGGACACAAAAACAGCACCCCGGTTACTATAATCACCATCATAATTAACAGAGCCGGCATCAATTACTTTTTCAATGAGCAGACTACTATCATTTGGATTGCGCGATAAATGCATAGCTGTTTTATTGATAAACAATTCCATTGGCGCCGGATAATAAGGCCGGCGAAAACCTGTTGAGCGTATAACGCCATAGTCCTTTATTCCCAGGGCAGCTAAATGGATTTGATAAACCTTACCCTTAGCCTCATCTGGCAATCGCTTTAATATGGCCGGGTCTTTAACAGGTTGGGCATCTTTAGATAAAATTATTTTTCCTCCGTTTAATTCAACATATTTCCCCGGGATACGCTTCATAAATTAACGGGTTAACGCCGGAGATGGCATCTTCCTGATTTAGCTCAAAACTTTTGGAGATGAAATAAACGCCTCCCCGCAAATACACCACCACCGGCTGGTTTAATGAACCGTTTGTTTTCATTTGCCTGATAGCATCTCTTGCAGTTTCTAATGTAGCAAAGGGTTTGCCGGCCGTGCCGTTATTCACATCACTTCCATTCTTTGCCACAAATACAAAAATTGTATCCCTCGCGGCATGAGCGAATGTAGTGATTGAGAAAAATGAAATCAGAAATGATATAACGGTTGTCTTTTTATAATGATGCATTTGCGTTCCTTTCTTTAATCCTTCTGCAAAAATGGAATGGGTTTTGAAATTATCTTTTCTGCATTTTGGTGAATGCCGGATGGAGCTTATTTTATAGGGCGATCGCAAACTTCTCTCCTTTGCTTCCCGATTTTGAGTACAGTTCTTTTCCTCCTTTGGTGATTACCACCTGTATACTGTTTCCTCCCCTACCATATACATTTATATTAAAGCCTCCTGAAAAAGCGCCCACATTCATTAAACTCATTTCATTCCAGCCATCCGGTAATCGGGGCGTAAGTTCAAATTCATTTAATCCTACCGGCTGAATTCCAAAAAGACCTTCGGTTATAATACGGCAATAAAGCGCACTTTCAGCAGCCAGATGGGCCTGGTCACCCTCGGGATATGCTTCTACAGGATAAGGAACATGTTCGCCCAGAAGGCGTTGATGTGAATAATCCTGTAGCTTCTTGAAAGCCAGTTCAGTCGCCCCGGCTTTAAATACACCTCTTAAAGCATACAGTGTAGCCCGGTCCCAGAAAGTGTTCAAACCCTTTTCCACCAATAGTCCGTCGGGTGTCCATAACTTTTCAAATAAGGCTTTAATGGTACCGTCTTTTCTTTCGTTTATTCCCATCACCAGCGGCAAACATATCCAATGACGTAAATTTAAATGACCTTTAAAATAGCGATAAGTGTGATAACCTTCAATGTCGGCACCAAAGTAATTTTCGATTGACTGCTTTAAGCCGCCTGCCATCTTTGAATAATGATCAATGATACACGGCGGCTCATTCAGGGATTTCGCCAATAAGACGGCATTAACAAATCCGCCATAAGCTAAAGCAGAAGTGGAAAGGTTTGCCTTTCCGGTTGGAACCCTGCCTTCCATTTCATCCGAATCAGAAGCGACGACCCCTTCCTCTATCATTTTTCTTTCACAATATTCCAAGCTCCATTTTATGGCGGGCCAAAGCTCCCTGGCAATATTTTCATCTCCTCTTGCCAGCGCAAACAGGGACGCACCATAAGCATACATAGCCGCATCTCCCCTATCCCCTGACCCATAGTAAATAAGATTTCCCTGCATTTCAAATGAGGAAGGGATGGGCGAAAATGCCGGGGTCATTTTGGTCATGAATATCCTGTAAGCGTTTATGGCTGCCTCATTTGCTTTGTCATATCCCAGGTATGCAAAAAACGGATTGGCATATTCTACCTGATCGTTAGCCCAAATACCTCCATAATACCTGCCCCCTCCCGGAGAATGTACCAATCCCATCTTCGTATCAAAAATACTTTCACTGGTTCTTATCTTAGCAAACTCAAATTCCTGGTTTATTATCGGATCAGGTGTTTTTAATTGCAATTTGCCCTGCATCAATTGTATAAAATCCCGGCGATCTTTTAAGGCTGACTCATCACCTGTTCCTGAGGATGCTGAATCCAGTATTCCTGCGCTATTTTCCAAACTAACAATCAATGATTCATTCTTATTGATCACACGATGCTGTTTCTGGACGATACTTTCTAAAGTAAAATTCATTTCCTCTCCCTTCATGGTATCTATCACCTGTAAAGCCTCTACATCTATTGTAATTGGTTTTGAGGATAAATTCCTGATTTCCCATCTGTCATATACTGCCGGTTCATTCATGGAAGGATAAATGATTCTTTTAATAGCGACTTTAGAAGCTTCATAATTGAATTCCAGCATGCCGCTGAATCTTGCATCCTTAACCTGCAGATTTTCAATCCTCGTCCCGTTTATTTTAATAACCGGGGCGGTAGAATCATTAAAATTTTTCTGCAAATAACTGCGGTAATCATACTTTACAATATAGGCGGGCCAGATGATCAGTTTGTTAACCTGAAGTTTCTTTTTATCGTCAACCCGATAGGTAACAATCGTGGAAACCTTATTGCCACTCATTTCCAAATTATCCTGGTGAGGAAGCTGATGGTCATTTCCAATATCCCAGACAATATCATGCTGATTTCCCAAATGCCATCTGGAAGGGTTGTTCTCTATAGTCGTTTTTTTTCTTAACTCAGATTGAGCCTTAGGGTTAAATGGGTTATAGAAAAATATAATTAAGCACAGCAGAAGATGTTTGAATAGCATAAGCAGGTTTGTATAATTTGGTTTTCGAAGCTTCCTGTTGAACTCATATCATATTTGCTTTACAATATTCACGCTTTATGGGTAACGGGTTCTATTTATTTATTATTTGTCCAATGAGCATGAGTTGCCCGGCGTAACAGGCATTCTCCTTATACCTTTCCGGGTTATCAATCTTATTATTGATTTCCTTCAGGATGGCTTCTTTATCAGGCCTTACGGTCGATACCTTAAATTCGATGGTGTGTACCTTTTGCTTTAAATCGGGAATAGGAATAAACAAAGGTTGCGGTTGATAGTAGGTTGAATAGGGATCAAAGCGCGGATACAATATAGGCTTTTCACTATCGAGGGTTACCAG
>JAYVXJ010000730.1:0-3954 GCA_043785285.1 Chitinophagaceae bacterium | reverse complement strand
ACAGCATAATATTCAATGGGGACAAAAAGGGAATTTCCTGGACATTCCAACAGATTGCCCCCAACGGGATGAACGTTTGGGCTGGACCGGCGATGCACAGGTGTTTTCCCGGACGGCTTCTTTTAACATGGGGGTTGATAATTTTTTTGCCAAGTGGATGAAGGATCTCCGTGCCGATCAGAATCCCGACGGCGGTGTTCCTTTTGTGGTTCCGAATGTACTGGGAGCCGGTGCAGCTTCATCTGCCGGATGGGCAGATGTATCTACCATCATTCCCTGGAATATGTATCTCGCTTATGGAGATACGACCATTCTGGCCCAGCAATATTCTTCTATGAAAGCCTGGGTGAATTATATGAAGGATCATAGTGAAAACGATTTATGGAATAAGGGATTTCATTTTGGGGACTGGCTTTTTTACCATCCGGATGATGATGCCGATGGCCGATCAGCCATTACCGATAAATACCTGATTGCCCAATGCTTTTTTGCTCATTCCACTCAACTGCTCACCAATACGGCAAGTGTTCTGGGCTTTAAGGAAGACGTCGCTTTTTACAGTCAATTACTGGAGAAAATAAAAACCGCATTTTTAAAGGAATATGTTACGCCATCAGGAAGACTGGTTTCCGGAACCCAAACCGCATATGTACTTGCCCTGCAGTTCGATATGCTTCCGGAATCACAACGGGTTCAGGCTGCAGACCGGCTGGTTGAAAATATAAAATCTTATTCCAATCACCTCACGACCGGATTTTTAGGAACGCCTTATCTGTGTGCTGTATTAACCCGGTTCAAACATCCGGATATAGCATATCACTTATTGTTGCAGGAAACCTATCCTTCCTGGTTATATCCGGTAAAGATGGGTGCAACCACTATCTGGGAGCGTTGGGATGGAGAAAAGCCCGACAGCACGTTTGAAAATCCGGGAATGAATTCTTTCAATCACTATGCTTACGGGGCCATCGGCGATTTTATGTACCGCGGAATAGCCGGTATTGATACGTATGCATCTTTTCCGGGATATAAAAAGATCAGCATCATGCCACATCCCGGAGGAAATTTCAGTTATGTAAATGCAGATCTGGAAACGAATTATGGATTGGTTTCCAGTCACTGGAAAATAAACGGCAATCAGTTTGTTTTAGATATTGACATCCCTGCCAATACGAGTGCCAGCATTTATCTGCCAACTTCAAATGCTTCTTCTATAATGGAAAGCGGCAAAACCATTACCGGGAAAAACGGAATGCAGTTAAAGGGAATGGAAGGGATTTATCAGGTGCTGGAGCTGGGATCGGGGAAATATCATTTTACCTCCGATCTGAAATGACCGGATTATAAGGATTTCCGGATAATAAGGCGGAATGGATTTTTGATTTTTTCTTTTTTATTTTCCAATATCAGCCGGGCCGCAGTTTCGCCCATTCTTGCATGGTCAGTGGAGAGTACGGTAATACCCTCCAGCAGAATTTCTTTCAGCGGCGTTTCATTATAGGAAATGATGCCAATGTCTTTGCCTACTACCCATTTTTTGCTCCGGCAAATTTTAATAAGGTTAACCAGATCCGTTTCTTCTATGATAATATAAACTTCCTTCGGGTTAACAACAGTGTCTGGGTTTACTTCCGGAATGATGGTATACTTCAGATTGAGCGACATGCAAATACTATGGAAGCCGACTACAATTTCATAAGGATAGGAGATCAGCTTTGGGTAAACCAGCACCAGCTTTTCATATTTTTTCAGCAACGGCAATCCGGTTTGCAGCGCATCTCCTATATCATTTTTAAAATCCTGGTATACCGCTGCATAATGGGTATTCAGGTTTGAAATATCCTTATCGAGAATGAGCAATTTTTCCGTTGGGATCTTACGTATAATAGCATAAGCTTCTTCCGTATTTTCATAGAAGTGGGGCATAATCACATAATAGTCATATTCGTGCAGGTGATTTTCCAACAGGTTGCTAAAGATCCGGACATTGGAATAATGGATCTTCAGATCGATTACCGAATGGCTTCCCATCGTCTGGACAAATGAATTGTAGATTTGTTTTTTATAATTGCTGATTTTATTGAAGAGAAGTAAAATCCGGTAAGCAGTATTGATGTCCGTTCTATTGATGTAAAATCCCTTTCCTCTTACGGGTAGGATAACCCCTTTTTTCTCCAGCAGATCATACGCTTTCTGGACGGTATCCCTGGATAAAAAAAACTCATTACTCAATTCATTGATGGAAAGCAGGCGGTCGCCTTTTTTTAGCTTACCATTTTTAATGGAGTTGTTAATAGAATCAATGATCTGCAGATATTTGGGTGTTTTCCTGTCTGAGTCGATTTCATATATAGCGTTCATAATTGGATGCATCATAAAGAACCCTGATTAATGAAAATGGGCTGTCCTTTCCTTGCAAAGTATAAAGATTTGCTGCGATAAAAAATTTATTTATTAACCGCAAAACGCAGCATACCGGTTCGGAAAATTTTGATTAAATTGTTGGCATTACATTTCTTCCGCGAATGAATTTTCTTCGTCCCTTCTTTTTACTTTTGGGGTTCATCCTATTGTCCGGCTTTTTAACAGAGATCCGGGCGCAAACAGTAATGCCCTTGTATCCAGATACCATTCCCAATTCCCGGCCCGGCCCGGACAAAGAAACTACCCAATATACCGGTGACAGTGTATTGATCATTGGTAAAGTTTCCAGACCCACATTAACGGTTTATCTGCCATCAAAAGAAAAAGCTACGGGTGCTGCGGTAGTTATTTGCCCGGGTGGCGGCTATTGGATTGTTGCCGCCGGTCATGAAGGCGCCGATGTGGCCAAACGACTGAATGCTTCCGGCATTGCTGCATTTGTGTTAAAATACCGGATTCCGGACGACAGTACCATGATCAATAAGGAAATCGGTCCGCTGCAGGATGCCCAGCGGGCCATACAGATCGTTCGTTCCCGTGCCGGCGGATGGGGACTGGATGTTCACCGGATCGGAATTATGGGATTTTCAGCGGGCGGCCATCTTGCTTCAACCGCGGGCACCCGGTTTACTAAGTCTTATATAGACAATCCGCAGCACATTAATTTGCGACCGGACTTCATGATATTAGCTTATCCCGTAATCAGTTTCACGGATAAAATAGGACATGCCGGTTCCCGTAATCAGCTACTGGGAGAAAATCCGTCTCCTGAAAAAATAAAGGAATATTCCAATGAAATGCAGGTTACGGATCAAACGCCTCCCACATTTTTAGTTCATGCTAAAGATGATGACGGCGTACCCTATGCCAATAGCCTTGTTTTTGCCGATGCACTTAAAAATTATCATATACCTGAAAAAGTTTTCCTCTACGAAAAAGGGGGTCATGGTTTCGGGTTGATCAACAAAACCAGTAATATCCTTTGGATGGACATTTGTTTGCAATGGCTGTATACGGAAGGGGTGATCGGGAAAAACTGAACTAAGGCATTCACCGTAAAATAAACTAAATGAGATCATTTTTACTGCTGCTCCTTTTGACAGCCGGAGAATTTCTTTCCGCGCAATCCGGACTTTACCGGCTTCTCTCCCCGGATAATAAACTGGCCATCGAAATTGTTACTGGAGAAAAAGTCAGGTGGTCGGTCATGAATCTAAGCACTCAGGTATTACTCCCTTCTGAAATAGCACTGGCATTAAGCACCGGTGAAGTGCTCGGCCAGCATGCGGTTGTGCGGAAATCATCCAAAATAAGTGTCAACAAAACGTTTGCAACACCCCTTTATAAAAAATCATCCGTAACGGATCAGTACAACGAACTGACCCTAACCTTTGCCGGTAATTACGGATTGATTTTCCGGGCTTACAACGATGGGGTTGCTTACCGGTTTTTTATCCGGCGTAAGGGCGAACTCACCATCAATAATGAAAAGGCTTCTTTTCATTTCGCGGCGGACCAAAGCGGACTTTT
>JAYVXJ010000729.1:0-3966 GCA_043785285.1 Chitinophagaceae bacterium | reverse complement strand
CAGAGCCAGCAGAAAAAGATATTATGAATCGTCCTCCCCGTCCACCAAAGGAAAATTTATTTGCGGGGGGAATGATTTCAGAGATATTGTCCACCGGCATCCTTATGACCCTGGGCGTTCTGCTTAGTCAGGCGTGGGCAGCAAACCGGGGTTATGATGTAAAAACGCAACAAACCATGGTATTTACACTGCTTTGTTTTGTTCAATTGGGAAACGCCCTTTCGGTACGGTCAGCGTATCATTCCATGTTCTCCTCCGGAATTTTGGCTAACCGTGGCATGTGGGGTGCAATTATACTGACTGCGATTGTACAGCTTTTGATCATATACCTGCCTTTTTTACAGACCATTTTTAAAACCGCTGCTTTGAATTGGAATGCTATGGAAATTATTCTAACCGTTACTTTAGGCTGTATTTTGGGAATGGAGTTGATAAAATATCTGACGAACAGAAGGGTTAGCAAGTTGTGAGCTCACCTTAAATCTACCGTTTGGATGCCCTGGCGCAGTTTTTGGGTCCATGTGGCCAATGAGGAATTTCAAAGAACCGGTCATAATCCGGATACTCATATTGATTTAAATATTATTTTTAGAACCTCAACGATTGTTTAACCGACAAAACAGCTATATGAACCCCGAACAGAACCCCATCATTAGTAAAGAATCGCACGCGAATCCTGCTCCTCTTGGATTATTTGGTTTTGGCATGACCACTGTTTTATTAAATCTGCATAATGCCGGTTTCTACGAAATGAATTCCATGATCCTCGCCATGGGTCTTTTTTATGGCGGCATAGCCCAGGTAATTGCCGGCATCTTTGAATATAAGAAGAACAATACTTTTGGAATGACTGCCTTCATTTCATATGGATTCTTTTGGCTCACCTTAGTGGGATTAATTTTAATGGGAAAATGGGGATGGATCAGTTCCGCTTCAGAACCTGCCATGGTAGCTTATCTTATACTTTGGGGCATTTTTACCTTGTTGTTATTTTTTGGTACACGGAAACTAAATAAAGCGCTTCAATTTGTATTTGCTTCTTTAACCATTCTTTTCTTTCTTCTCGCCCTGGGCGATGCAACTAAAAATATATCGATCACCCATTTTGCCGGTTATGAAGGAATTATTTGCGGTGGCTCAGCCATTTACGCCGCTACTGCTGCTCTGTTGAATGAATTGTATGGTAAAACGGTTCTGCCGTTGGGAGTGGTAAAATAGGTTTATGGTATATGGCGGATGGTGGTTGGATATAAGGCGTAATTCATTCTTCTTTTTGTTTCCATCCTGTTTATATTCGTATTCGCTCTTGCCGATAATTTGTTTTCGGTGCAACTGGCCAATACTTCATTAACCAGCATGCTTAATAGGGAACCGAGTGTGCATCACGGGCTGTCGGGCCTTCTCTTTGGCAAAAGCCAGCAGTCCCGCATAGACAGCACCGTTGGCTTACCTGATTCGGTTTTAAAGGTCAGGAAATAGCAGCTGAAAGCCGGGAAAAAACTCCCCAGGTCAAAAAGGTATTTGTTCCGGTATATTTATAAGTCATGATGGTGAATGCACCGGATGAATTAATTTTGCCGTTATGAGCAATACTCCTTCCAGCGAAGTTCTCCCGAAAAAACTGGTGATCATCGGTGGCGGATTCGGAGGCGTTAATCTTGCCCTTGGTTTCAAAAGCAATCCGCATTTTCAAATCACCTTCGTTGATAAAAATAATTATAATTTTTTTCCGCCGCTGATCTATCAGGTGGCCACCGGTTTTTTAGAGAATTCTAATATCAGTTATCCATTCCGTAAATTATTCCGGAAATACCGGAACATACAATTTCGTTTGGGAGAACTTCAAAAAGTAGATCCCGCTAACCATACCTGCCATTTGGATAATGGAGACATCTCTTACGATTATCTGGTTTTTGCCACCGGCGCCGAAACGAATTATTTCGGTATGGAGAATGTGCGGAAGAATGCTATACCCATGAAGAATGTGAATGATGCGTTGAATATGCGTAATACCATTTTCCAGAGGCTGGAACTGGCAAGTATTAGCAAGGATCCGGTGGAAAGAAAAAAATTACTGACCCTGGTCGTTGCAGGTGGTGGCCCTACGGGCGTAGAAGTCTCCGGCATGTTTGCCGATCTCAAAGCCAACAGTCTGCGCCGGGATTATCCGGAATTACACGGCGTAGGCGGTGATATCTATCTGGTTGACGGTGGTGCGCATTTACTTGCCCCTATGAGTGCGGCATCCCAGCAGGATACGTACAATGCGCTAAGTAAAATGGGGGTTATCATTAAGCTCAATACCCAGGTGAAGGATTTTGCAGATGATCAGGTGATATTATCAACCGGCGAAATCATTGAAAGTAAAACCCTGATCTGGGCCGCCGGCGTAACCGCCATGGTATTTGACGGCATACCAAAAGAAAGCTATGGAAGAGGAAGGCGCATGATCACAGATGCCTTTAATAAAGTAACTGGTGTGGAAGCTATTTTTGCTGTCGGCGATACCTGCATTCAAACCCACGAAGCTGAATTTCCCAACGGTCATCCCCAGGTGGCGCAGGTAGCCATGCAACAGGCAAAATTGCTGGCTAAGAATCTGGAAGCAATGGAGATGGGGCGGCCCTTAACGCCTTTTCATTATCATGACAAAGGCTCTATGGCCATCATCGGCCGTAACAGAGCCGTTGCGGATCTGCCCGTGCCGAAACTCCATTTCAAGGGGTTTATCGCCTGGGCCATGTGGCTTTTTATTCACCTGATCTCGCTGATCAACTACAGGAACCGCATCAAAACATTATACAACTGGATGGTGGCCTATTTCAATAAAGATCAGTCGCTCCGGTTCATCGTACGACCAAAACAAAATGAAACGCAGGAATGAGTTGTACATAGTGCCATTAGTATTAACCAGTGCATCCTATTATAAATTTTGCTATGGTTCCGGGTGAATCTGGGTGATCAGCCCAATAACAAGCGAAACGATTTCACGGAGGTCATTAAAAGACAGCCTGCTTCGAAGTAAAAAATTAAAAATCAACGGATGAAAATCAGCCATTGCCTTATCGCCGGAATTTTGTCGCCTTTGTTTTTTCTGATGATGGGATTCTCCTGCAAAAAAAATCCTGTATCCGCTAACGGATCTTCTACAGATACTACGGCTGTTGTTTATCCCGGATACCGGCTGGTATGGCAGGATGAGTTTAACGGGAAGGAATTAAGTACAGGCGACTGGAACTATGAAACAGGGGGAAGTGGCTGGGGAAATAATGAACTTGAATATTATACGGCGGCTGATAAAAATGCGTATCTGCAAAACGGCAATCTCGTGATCGAAGCAAAGAAGGAAGATATGGGCAACCGAAACTATACTTCTGCCCGAATAACCACTGCGGGAAAACATGAATTTCAGTATGGCCGGATTGATATTCGTGCCAAACTTCCTGTTCAAACCGGCATGTGGCCTGCTTTGTGGATGCTGGGAAATGATATCGGCGCTAACGGATGGCCCCTCTGCGGCGAAATAGATATCATGGAATTAATTGGTAAAAACCCAAAACAGGTGGTGGGTTCCTTTCATTGGAAAAACGAGGATGCAACAGAAGGCACGTTGAACAACCGGTATAACCTGTCGCAGGGCGATTTCTCCCAGGGCTTTCATGTATATAGTCTGGTTTGGGAAAGTGATCAGTATCAGATACTGGTAGACAACAACGTATATGTAACAGCAAAGCCGTCCGACATCAAAGCCACTTACAATCCCTTCAATCATCCTTTTTTTCTGCTTTTCAATGTGGCTGTGGGCGGCGACTGGCCTGGTTCGCCAGATAGTACCACGCAATTCCCGCAAAAGATGCTGGTGGATTATGTAAGGGTCTATCAGCATTAATCTGTTCATGGCACAATATTTTATAAGGTAAGGATGGATCAAAAACCCAGGCTTTAGATTTACAGATTATATATGGC
>JAYVXJ010000728.1:0-3973 GCA_043785285.1 Chitinophagaceae bacterium | reverse complement strand
CTTAGTTTCTGTTGAAATCTAAAATAAAAAAATCAGATTATTCAAATTGTTTAACATAATCCAGAAATGCTTTAGCACTTTTATCCAGATTCTCAATGGAACCTCCTCCTTTTAACACTTCACACATTTCATAAGTAATATAACCCTGATATCCAATTTCCTTCAGCGTATTAATAAACGTTTTGTAGTCAATGTATCCTTCACCCATCATGACCATTCTGTTTTGAGGCAATAATGGAGTATAATAGGTCTGTAAAAATTCGTATTTGAACCGCGGGTGCTTTTCGTAATCGGCTGTTGTGGTATGGACGAGATAAGGGCTCATCGTATGAATTGCGTCTTTGATTTCTTCAGGCGACAACCCTTCAATGGTCGGAGACCATGCATCAAATGCAGCTTTAACATTAGGAAGATTCACTTCATCAAGCAACCACTTCATAGCCGAATGATGAAGGGCAATGTCGTGGTGATTTTGTATTATAAGAGTAACGCCACAGTCAGCAGCTATTTTACCAGCCATTTGTATACCTTCAACAACCATTGCGTATTGTTTATCATAAGGATGGTCCGGGCGTTCATAACCGGTATATATACGAACCATATTCGTTCCGAGGTCACGTGCCAGGCGCGCCAGTTCCCCGATATAAATTGCTTGTATTTCAACATTTGG
Source organism: Chitinophagaceae bacterium (assembly GCA_043785285.1). Taxonomy (GTDB): domain Bacteria; phylum Bacteroidota; class Bacteroidia; order Chitinophagales; family Chitinophagaceae; genus Puia. The sequence continues at coordinate 3,303 of JAYVXJ010000728.1, read as the reverse complement.
AACCCCAACTTTATCAATACCCGCCGTGAAATCATTATAACCGGCAAGGCAAACAAGGTCCAGGTCAAGCTCTTTAAATTTGTCACGCAGTTTCTTCCGGGCTGCATCATCGTAATCAATTAGTGATGCATGCGGGCGTTTTGTGCCCAACTCAACGCCATCAAACCCTAATTTACTGGCTTTTGTTATGAATTCGTCGACTGTAAGAAATGCCTGACCACGCCATAGTCCGCTATAGCTTACCGAGTGGAGGCAAGTCCTGACTTTAAAATCTTTCGGATCACCCGATGGAATTTTTGGGAAATTTGATGTGCTAAGAGGGGGTACGTTTTCCTGCATAATTATTTTCGATTAATAAATTGTAATTTAAACCAACTTTACCACTGCTTTAAAATATCCAACGGATTCTGCTAATCCGGGAAGCGGGTCGGTATTATTCTTTTCATTTTCAATGCTGCAGATCCCCGCGTATTTCGTCTTCCGGAGGGCCTTTACTAGCGCCGGAAAATCAATAACCCCGCGTCCAATCTCACAGTCTTTTGCATGAGCAGCACTTAGGGTCATATCTTTAATATGCATTTCGTAAATAAGCTGTCCATATTTTAATGTTACTGCAGCAGGGTCAAGTCCCATCTGCGCAGAATAGCCAATATCATGGCAAATTCCTACCCTAGTGTCCAGGTATTTTATCCTTTCATAGATGCTTTCAACTGAAGGGAATCTTTTATCCTCCAATCCATGATTATGTATAGCATAATGAAAGTCATATTCCTTTACTTTCTTATCCACATAGGGAAGCAATTCGTGTTCCGGAACGCCGATGATCAATTTAACGCCTACCCGTTTTGCATAATCAAATGCTCTATCCACTTCTGTTTCCGACTTCATATAAATGGGTCCTACTCCATATCCTGTTATTCCTTTTGCTTTCAACTTATCAAGAAATTCTGCTATTTGTTCCGAAGTGCTGTCGATTGGTAAATGAAAATCTTTGATACAAAGATATCTTACATTCACTCTATCCATCATTTCAAGTGAAGGTTCTAATTTGAATTTTACAAATGACCATCCGGCAATTCCGACTTTAAACAGGTCTCCCTCTTTATCCGTGATATTTTTCTTGTTCATGGCGAGCAAATTGCCGGAAAGGAATGAAGATGACAGGCCCAACGTCAGAGCCCCTGTACCTGCATTTTTAAAAAATCGCCTTCTTGAATTCTCCATTTTACCTGTTTTATAGTTTTACATGACAAATGAATAGAGGGGTAAATCGTTTTAATAGCCCGGGTTCTGTTCTAACGCAGCATCCTTATTCAACTGAATTTCTGACAAAGGAATGGGTAATAGTAAATTTTTATCGGTAAGTCCGGTGATTCCTTCTCCACGCCCAACGACACGGGTAACCAATGTACCGGTCCGCATTAATGTCATGCGCCTGTTTTCTTCCGCTACCAATTCCCTTGCTCTCTCATTCAAAATAAAATCCATGGTCACATCAGCGCCTGTAATGGGTGATGCATTGGAACGCGCCCTTACCATATTCAGCGTTGTAGCGGCATCCGGTAATTTACCCTGTTTAAACTGAGCTTCGGCTTTCAATAAATAGGTTTCTCCCAGACGCATAACTAAAATATCTTTAACTCAACACCAGGTCCGGGTACCACCAACTTTCCGTATAGTGGAGAGGAAGGATCGTTATAATAATAATTTCTTCTGATATTATACGTCGAATTACGGATATCGTTTGCTACATAAAGATTGTTTAAAACCCAATGCGTCAGGGCAACCCGGCTAATACCCCTTCCACCCAAAGAATCACAGAGCAACATACCTGCCTGCTGGTAATAGCGACAGCCCCAAATCCTGCGATACTCGTAAACGCGCCATCACCATTTGTGCTGACACCTACGCTTTTACTCTGGCCAAAAGCCACAGTAGTGATTGATATTAAAACGAACAGAAATATAAATGGGGGCAACAAAACTTGGACTATGGAACAAAATCCTTTTTTCATAATATGCCATTTTGGTATTAAATAAAAACTAAAGCTAAATAATTAAACTACCCGTCAGACACATTCAAATAAATAATTACTAATTTTTTTACGAAAACGATGTAATTATATTTTCGTAATATTTCTACATTTTTTCGGTTTCGTTGTAGAAATAACGCGTATGCAAAAAACCAATCTAAAGCAACTTGCAAACAAGTTACACGTCTCGATTTCAACGGTTTCTAAAGCACTGAGGGATAGCTATGAAATAGGAAGTGATACGAAAAAAAAAGTGCTGGAAATGGCGGAAAAAATGGGCTATAGGGCAAACCCGTACGCCAAATCGGTAACAAAACGACCCGACACCGTCAGGATAATTTTGAGCTGCTAGTTTAGATTTTTTCAAACGACTCTTCCAGTTTTTCTATTTTCATAATTGTTTTTAAAGGGCTGTTGGCGGATACTGTAGAGCGGAGTGTCATTTTATTCCCATTTACAGTAAATGTATTTATAGATGAATCGTCATTTTTTTTTGGATTATACCTTGGATCTGCCTGCTTAGGATCCATTTTCAGGTTCAATTGATTTCCTGAAACAGACCAGACGCCAGTAAGCACTATCGGCTTTTCCTGATAAGCAACAGTGAGTGTATAAGTATAGGTGTGATCTGACCTGAATTCTACTACTTCAGCGCCATCGCTTTCCGGTGAAATTTCCACAAATGACTTGCCCTGGGTTTTTGCATATTCGGGAGTATAAAACTTTTCTCCGGATACCCGGTTCCATTTGCCGGTAACGGTTTGCGCGTCGCATGAAGTAAAAGCAAACCCAGATATGACACCTATAAAAAAAAGTGAGGCTTTCCTTGCAAGCGAGAGTTTCATTGTATTTAGTTTAATTGGTTAACATTTTAGGTGATGATGATTTGCCTTTATCCATGTAGCACAGGAGAAGGAAAGATTCCCTTATTTAATGCGAACATCCGAAAGAATTTAGTAGTCCATACTACCTGATTGGGTGGTTTACTGTTCAGCTATTGCATTAACGTATTGTAATAGAAAAGAATTTCTTGCTCAGGCCAGCCGGATATATGGGACCTGAATCCTGATTTTAAGGAAATGCAGTTGAGAAAGGAGTTGCCCCATTATCTTCGATGAAGAGATCGGCAATAAAGCGGAAGATATCCTTTCGTTTAAAAAAATAAGGCCCGGGACCTCCAGAAATCATTGCGCTTTTTGAGGCGGTGTAAATTTTACTATTTTGCTTTTAATTGCTTTTACATTTTTTAAATACCTGTAAATAGATGCAAT
>JAYVXJ010000727.1:0-3983 GCA_043785285.1 Chitinophagaceae bacterium | reverse complement strand
GAAAACGCTTTGGCATCCGGAACGCGGATCCGCATTCCCGGTTGATGATGAGTGGAATAATCGGATTGGATACGAACAGGGTGAAAGTATATAAGTTCCTTTCGGAAAACCTGCGTAACGACCATCAGTTTCCCTGGCAGGGAGGTATTCAGTATCATTATTATTGTAATCGTAATGACAAGGGGATATCGCCGGAGGCAGATTCCCTGCGTTACAGGCTGGCACAGGTTCGTAATTGCAGCAGAAGAATGGCACCGGAAGTGGACTGTTTTCTGGGAGAAAACGGATATGACAAGGGACAGGCTTCAAGGCAGGCAACACCCCTTCTTCCGGGATATTCCGTTTCTCAAAGTCAGGGTATCCTGTTGCTCCGATCCATCAACGCAACTTTTTTCTCTGGTTTCGATGCTTATATTTTGTATTGGCTTAAAGACAGCGCGCCCCAGGATTCCCCCGATGTGTACTTTACCAGTGGAATTTTAAGACAGATGCCGGACGGAAAAACAATGGCCTATCCGGGTTGGTATTACATCAGCACGTTAGTTAATCAGTTGGGAAATTATATTCCGGACAGTGTGATCTCAGAAAAAGGGAATGTCTGGATCTACAAATACAGGCACCAACAGGTGCGGGATTCCGTTGCCTACTTTGTGTACGCACCAACAGTTAACGGAACAAAAATAGGGCAATATTCGTTGTATTTGGGGAAAGTGTCTGGCAACACGGTCCGGGAAATAGATTTCAAAGATGATTCAGATCAGGGCAATGAAAACTTATTGAAAGTTAAGCAGGGCACAGTCATTATTCCGATTGATGAAAAACCCCGGTTGGTTTTGTGCAGTGAGCTTCCTTGAGTTTAATGACCTGAGTTATTATTGTTGACGGTTGACGACCCATCCGTCAACCGTCAACCGCGAAGCGTTTAACCTGCATATCCTCTTTCCTTCTTACCTTCAACTTTTTAAGTGTATGGATTTAATCTGGAAACTTCCGTATATATTTTACCCAATTCTGTCCTTATTTTCCTGCTCCTATTCTTCAAAGGCAATAAGAAAACTGTATCAGCAGGCACTGGAGAAAAAGCCATATGATGTAATCATTGTTCCAGGCGCTCCTTTTTACAATGGAAAGTGGAGCCGGGTGATGAAAGGCAGAATTTATTGGTCGAAATTCTTATTTGATCAGGGGATTACGCATAATATCATTTATTCAGGCGCAGATGTATATACGCCTTATGTGGAAAGCGAGATCATGGCGCAGTATGCGATTGCAATAGGTATTCCTAAAGAACATATTTACATCGAAACCCATGCTGAGCACAGTACGGAAAATGTTTATTACGCGTATAAACTGGCCCGGAATCTGGGGTTTAAAAAAATGGCGCTCGCCTCTGACCCATTCCAGACCCGTATGCTCCGGAAATTCACGCGGAAAAAAGTGAGTGCAGACATTGCCTTGATTCCAATGGCGGAAGATAGTTTGCTGGAGATGGAACCGCAGATGAAAGATCCTGCTATAAATCCAGATGGCGCTTTCCGTAAAGATTTTATCAGCATTAAAAAGCGGGAAGGATTCTGGAAAAGAGTACGCGGCACCCTTGGTAAAAACATAGATAGTACGGCATATAGTAAACTTTAAACTGAAGTAGCAACCCATGCAGAAAAGCTTTATTGAGGATTTTTTTGAACGGATGAATGAGAAACTGTTTTTTTTGCTGGTTATTCTTGTACAGCTTGTTTTTATTTTTCAGGGACTTGATTTTACAGACGGATTTGCCGCGGTTTTCTACCAGCGCATCTTCAGCGATCCTTCTACCGTACAATATAATTTTAGTCATTGGCTCACGGGGATCATCGGCGGAGCCTGGTTAAAATTGTTTCCTGGGTTGGGCCTGCTGGGATTGCGTATTGCGGGCGTTATCTGTACTACAATAACGTTTGGAATCAGTTATAATTTACTGAAGAAATATTTGCAAACAGGGTCACTGCGGCTCGGTCTTTTTCTTGTCATTCTTTTTCTTGCTACCAGCATCAGGGAATTGAACCAAAACGATATCAGCGCTTTATTTTTTATGTGTGCAGCCTGGTTTCTTTATACAGGACTTACCGGACAGAAATATTTCCGTCTTTTTATTGCCGGAATGTTTATTGCTGCCAATATGTTTGCCCGTCTTCCCAATGCAGTGGGAATCCTCCTAATACTGGCCGTTTGGTTCTCGGGTTATCTCAACCGCATTCCGTTCTCAAAGATTGTGGTCCATTCGCTCTTGTTCTTAAGCGGGTTTATAGTGATGGCCTCCGGGCTTTTTATACTGATGAGAAGCATGCATCACGACGCCTTCTTCTTTAATGGTCTGAAACTGATGAGACAGATTAGTGGTAATCAGGGCAGTTGCCAGCATTTAATCCAGCTGGTTAAACAGTATGTTGTTCAATATGGTGAGGGGCTGGTTATTTCCATTGTGGTGATTATTGCGCTATGGAGTTTTGCAGCCATCTGGAGACGGATGAAAGCAGATATCTCCTTTATGAAGGGTTTCTGGCCAATCGGTAAATACGGAATTTTGACCTTGCTGACGATCATTTGCATATACAGCGCCTGGAAGAATGCAGATTTCTGGTTCTATCTTTTTTTATTTTATGCCGGAACAAGTCTCATCGTCGGATTTCTCCTCATTACCGGCCGCCAGCCCAAAGACATGCAGATACTAACAGCCATCGGTTGTATCATGCTGTTGGTATTGCCGGCAGGTAGCCATTTTGAACTGATGACTGTTGGAAAATATGCCATCTGGATCATGGTTCCCATAACGGTGGATTATCTGTTGAATATCCGCTCTTTGAGCAGTTCCGTTGTGGTGAGTGAAAATAGCAGGCACAGGTACGAGCAGGTTATTAATGCAAATCAGATGGACTCCCTTCGAAATGGATTCATCTTTCTGACCCTGACCTATATTCTTAGTGTATGTTATTTTTATCCCTACGCTGACATAAGCAACCGGATGAAGATGAAATATGAAGTAAAAAATGAACAAGTAGCCGGGATTTATACAACTCCGCAACGGGCAGGGACGATCAGTGAACTACTCGCTGCAAGTGCCAGATACGTTAAACCAGATGACTACGTTTTGGCTTACGACTGCCTCCCGATGTATTATTACCTGACGGATACCCGACCCTTTATGCACAATTCCTGGCTCTGGTTGTATGATGATGACGTATTTAAAGAGGAGTTGGAGAAATCATTGCAGGAAACACATATATGTCCTGTTATTATTATCCAGAAAAGAAGCACGATTGGAAATAACTGGCCGGAGAATAATATGAATGACCTTAAGTTCAGGGAACAAACCTTTAGTTACCTGCAGGCATTCATGCGGAAATATCAATACCGGCAGGTTTGGGAAAATGATTTTTTCCGTTTGATTGTTCCGACAGTTAAATATCTGCCATTATCTGCATCCTTATCTTTAAGTGGTAATTAATACCGTTTTCGTATTTTACATAACAGATTTCATCTCATATCCAGGAAAAAAACCCGGACGCTTATGAAAAACCCAGCATTACCCTACGATGAAGAAGTGCGACTGGCTGCGCTAAAGGAATATCAGATCCTGGATACCGATAGTGAACCCGTGTTTGATGATATCACTACGCTCGCCTCTGAAATTTGCCAGACACCCATCTCCCTGATTACGCTGATTGATTCGGGCAGGCAGTGGTTTAAATCAAATCATGGCCTGGAGGTTCGTGAAACGCCCAGGGATTTTGCGTTTTGTGCGCATGCACTGAATCGCCAGAATGAGGTAATGATTGTTCCTGACTCAAGGAAGGACGAACGGTTTGCCGGCAACCCATTGGTAACCGGAAGCCCTTATGTTATTTTTTATACCGGTGTTCCACTGGTAAATCCGCAAGGGTATGCACTGGGAACGCTTTGCGTAATAGATCAGAAACCCAGAACCCTGACGGAAACCCAGCTTC
>JAYVXJ010000726.1:0-3988 GCA_043785285.1 Chitinophagaceae bacterium | reverse complement strand
TGAGCATCTGTTTTATTATATGTGACTGATAAAACAAGCAGGACAAATAAATATGGAATGGTTTTCATTAGTTGTCTATTAAAAATTTATTAAGTGGCTGCATTGCAATTATTTAAATTTTCTTCATTGCCTTTGAACGCTTTTTTCTTCAAGTCCAGTTCAGCTATGAGTTGATTGTTGGAAATATTTAGTTTTATGATTTTAGGCTCCAGCTCATTCTTTTTTTGCTCATTTTCTAACAAAGAAGTTCCCGTTCCAACTGGCATCTCTTCCCAGTCTGATTTAATTTTAACGGGAATAGCGTTGAATTCTGTTTCCAATATTTCTTTTTGTTCGGCATGCTTTTGTATTTCGGCTTCTATGCGAATTATCTGGTCAATTTTCCTCAACCTATCGGCCGTATAATTTCGTATCCACGCTCGCTTCCAGAGTGTAAAACCCGGCAAAACTGACCCCCATCGGCCATTTCAAATTGACCTACTTAAAAACGATTTCAAAAATTGCTTTCGGGGCGCTTCTTGATAGAGAGAAAAAATGAGAGAAAGAACTGTTGTTTTGCAGAGTAAAAATAGAGATTATTTTTTATCCGGTGTTCGCTATAAACTAGTGCTAAGTTAATTATAATATGACGTATATTTGTAAACCCACTTTACAAATGATACGTTATACAGTTAAATTATCAAAGAACGAAGTAGAAGAACTTAAGAGCATAATCAATAAGGGCTCTCATACTTCGCAAACATTTAGAGTTGCTTACATCCTTTTAAATTGTGACGAAGGGAAGTATGCGGATAAGGTGACGAACGATCTAATAAGCAAGGTGTTAAAGGTTGGCATGAGAACAATAGACAGGATTAAGAAAAAATTTATTGAAGGCGGGTTTGAGGCAGCATTGGAAAGGCGGCCTACGCGCCGTATTTATGAAAGAAAGATGGATGGTGATAGGGAAGCAAAATTAATAACACTATGTTGTAGTGAACCTCCGAAGGGGTTTGCCAAATGGTCGTTTCGGTTATTAGCTGACCGGATGGTGGAATTAAAATATGTAGAAAGCATTTCTCACGTCACTGTAAGAAGTGCCCTAAAAAAAACGAACTTAAGCCTTGCAAAGTAAAAGGGAGGGTGATAGCACCAGAGAACAGTAGCGGGCTTGTAGCGAATATGGAATGTGTGCTGCACGTTTATAAAAGACCCTATAGCGCTGACTATCCGGTAGTTTTAAGGGATGAATCACCCAAGCAATTAATCAATGACCTGAGGCCCTGGGCATGAATCCACCGGTTTATCTTTCAGCAGGAGATAAGGTAGAGATGGTCATAGATGGTCCGGGAGTTTCAAGTCAGGAATACGTTTCCTATAGCCATCAATGAACACCAGGTGGCTAATGAACCGGAGTTAGATCATTCTGGACGGGAAGAGACTTAACCTGTAACCTGTCGCAGTATAATCCGTAAACCACAATTAGAATGAAACAAAAACAAGGCACCAGATAGGATACCTGAATTCCTTTTGCGTCGGCAATCATTCCCTGCAAAGGGGGAAAAACAGCGCCGCCAACAATGGCGATATTCAGCAGGGCCGAACCCTTTTCTGTAAAATCCCCGATTTTCTCTATCCCCAGGCTAAATAAAGTCGGGAACATGATTGAAATAAAAATTCCAAGCCCCACCATATAATAAGGGTTCCAAGCGGATTTTGTCAGCGAACATAGGAACAACAAGAGAACCATTCCGGATCCGAAAACGGCAACCAATTTCCCTGCTGAAATAAATTTAAACAAAGAGATACTTAAAAATCCAACGATGGTAGCAATAACATAATAATAAGTGAGAAACTTCGCTGCGGCTTCTGATGAAAACCCTGATATTGATTTATCCTGAAGATAGTTTATGAAAAACCCCGCCGTGCAGGCTTCAGCGCCCACATAAAAAAACATGATTATTGCACCCCAGAATAGCTGCGGGTATTTTTTTGATTCCTTCAGAATATAGAAAAAGGAAAAGTTTTTTGTTATGGCCGGTTTGAAAGCCGGGATTACAGAGAAATATAAAAAAACAATGAGTATCAATATTAAAATTCCGAGACCCATATAAGGCTTGTAGAATGAAATGCTTTTATCATTTGCGTAAATCAGCCGGGTTCCAATAATGGGTGTGAGGGAATACCCGATCCTTGAAAAGACCTGAACAAAATTTATCCGCGCATGCGCTCCTTCAGGTGTCCCCAGCATAGTGGCCAGAGGGTTTGCAGCGACATTGATGAGCGTGACACCGATAGAAACTATGAATAAGGCGACCAGCGCCAAAAGATAGGAGGTAGCAAAATAAGCAGGTATGAAAATACTGCATCCAATACAACAGATGCATAATGCCGTAATCAGGCTGATTTTATATCCATACCTGGAAATAAAATAGGCAATAGGAATTGGAAAAAACAAATAGCCCAGGTAAAAAGATTGCTGGATGCGGGTAGCCTGTGTATATGAAAGCTTAAAAAAGGTTTTTAAAGAGGGCAGCAAAATATCATTCATGCATATAATAGCGCCAACAAATAAAAATATATAGGCAACTAATAGTAACGGCTTTATTTGATGCTTCAATGTTTGCGTTTAATGTATTCCCTCATTAATAGGTTGCCCGGCCTCCGGATATATCATAAATAAAACCGGTTGAAAAACTATTTTCATCCGAAAAGATAAAATAACAAATGGCTGCCACTTCTTCCACAGTGCCTAATCTTTTCATTGGAATTTTTTCCGACATATAGACCATCTGCTGGGTAGAGGTCTTATCATTCATCGGTGTTTTAATCAATGCCGGAGCCAGGCCATTTACGGTGATATTATTATCTGCAAATTCTTTCGCCACCCCCTTCACTAATCCGATAACACCGGCCATGGAAGATATGAGCAACTGCTTTCATTTGCATCAAGCAGCGCGACGGTCGCCCCTTACTTTCCCAGTCTCCAAGCTACAGCCCCGCCTATACCCCCGCCGCCCCGGTAATGATGGCTACTTTATTACTAAATCGTTTATTCATTTGTCAGTTATTATTTGATTGAAGCCAGCATGCCGGTTATAGTAAGTCAGGTGTATGATAAATTTGTTTCCCTTTAACGAATATCTCAACATCTACTAAATATTGTTTGAAGGATGCTGTATTCATTGAAACCCCTAAACCCGGTTGATCCGGAACTTTCAGATAACCTTTATCATCCGGATCGATCCGCGTTTGAGTAATATCCAGGGCCAGTGATTTTAATTCAACAGGATACTCACAAAGAATGTCATTTTGAATACCTGCATAGGGCTGTAAAGAAGCGCTGAGCGCAAGGTTGGAAGTGAAAGTGTGATTCACATAAGTAATCCCGGATTGACCGGCCAAATCGGCGACCTTCTTCGCCACGGTAATTCCACCGATCCGTCCGGCGTCTATCTGAATAAATTTCAGTCCCCCATACTGAATCATGGACTGAGCCTGTAGAAAATTGTTACAACCCTCGCCCCCTGCGAGGGCGATACCACATGAAGTTTCGGAAAGCTTTTTATACGAAGTGAGATCCATATTGCTGAATGGCTCCTCCAGCCAATATGCATTGATCTTTTTCAGCGCTTCTATTCTTTCTTTTGCACGGGATACATTATCAATCCAGACCGCACCGGCATCTATCATTAAATAAGCCTCACTTCCCACCCCTTCGCGGGCAGCAACTAACTGATCCAGGTCGCTCTTCAAATCCTTTTTACCAAATCCTGCCCATCCAAACTTCACTGCTTTAAAACCTGCTGATATAGCGTGTTTTGCTTTTTGAAAAGTAGCTTCAGGTGTTTCGCCAAACAACTGGGATGCATAGGCCAATTTCGGATACGCTTTTTTATAGCCCAATAGCTGATAAACGGGTTCGTTCAATTTTTTGCCAAGCAGATCCCATAATGCAATGTCAATTCCTGAAAGGGTATGATCTGCCTGCAATAAATCAAAAGAATGC
>JAYVXJ010000725.1:0-3994 GCA_043785285.1 Chitinophagaceae bacterium | reverse complement strand
AGGAGAGAAAGTGACGATTACAGGAACCATTACCGGTGATGCGATAGATATCGAAAAAGTCAGCAAATAAGCCATCGGAATACTTTTGGCATTTCTGAATGCCTAACCAGTAGAGGTATATTTTAAAATATACCTCTACTGGTTATTTTATATATATAAACAATAAAAACCCGCTCTGTAGTTGTATAATATATTTTCACGGAGTATACACACATTTTCAGCGACTTACTCACTGTAGTCCCTTACCCTTTGACATTTATCGATAAAAAGAAAAGACGGGACTAAAGTCCCGTCAGGTGCGGGTGGAGGGACTCGAACCCACATGCCTCGCGGCGTCAGATCCTAAGTCTGATACGTCTGCCAATTTCGCCACACCCGCTTTGCTTGAAAGAATAAGAGCTTGAATTTTTTTGTTGACAGTTGACAGACTTTGTGTGCGAATTCGCACCTGAAATCGGTCAACGGTCAACCGTCAACTTCCCCCGAAGGGGGCAAAAATACCTTATTTTACGTAAATTCGTAATAATGGAAACTGTCGCGGCTATTCCGAAGTACAATCTGACGGAAGAACAGGAAAAAAGATTGATTTTGAGGGAATACCGGGCCCTTTTACGCTCATTGAAACCGAAGCTGAAGGCCGGGGATAAAGAGCATGTCCGGGACGCTTTTGAGCTTGCAGCAGAGGCACATAAAACCATGCGTCGTAAGAGCGGCGAACCCTATATTCTGCATCCGCTGGCAGTCAGCCGCATCTGCGTGGAAGAGATTGGCCTTGGCGTTAGATCCACCATCTGTGCCCTGCTTCATGATGTGGTGGAAGACACGGATATCAGTCTGGAAGACATCGAGCGCGATTTTGGCAGTGAAATCGCCCGGATTGTAGATGGCCTCACCAAAATTTCCAACGTAATTGACGTAAATGCCTCCCAGCAGGCGGAAAACTTCAAGAAAATTCTTCTCACCCTTACCGATGATCCCCGGGTGATCCTGATTAAACTGGCTGACCGGCTGCATAATATGCGCACGCTGGATAGCATGAAGCGCGACAAACAGTTGAAGATCTCCTCTGAAACCGTTTATGTGTTTGCTCCCCTGGCGCATCGAATGGGGTTGTATAATATCAAGACCGAGCTGGAGGACCTCGCGATGAAATACCTCGAGCCGGAAGAATATAAGGAGATCGCGCGTAAGCTGGCGGAAACCAAACGCGAACGTTCCCGCTATATCAATGAATTCATCAAACCGCTGCGCGAGAATATGGAGCGGTCGAATTTTGATTTTGAAATTCATGGCCGTCCGAAAAGCATTCATTCCATCTGGACCAAAATGCGCAAGAAAGGCGTCACCTTTGAAGAGGTCTATGATCTGTTTGCCATCCGGATCATCATTAATTCCCCGCCCGAAAGAGAAAAAGCCGATTGCTGGAAAGTGTATTCCATGATTACGGATGAATATTCTCCATCGCCGGAAAGACTGCGGGACTGGCTCAGCAATCCAAAATCCAATGGATATGAAGCCCTGCATACCACGGTGATGGGCCCTCAGGGAAAATGGGTCGAGATCCAGATCCGTTCCAAACGCATGAATGAGATTGCGGAAAAAGGCCTCGCTGCCCACTGGAAATACAAGGAAGGTACGAGCGACGAAAGCCGCTTTGATAAATGGTTTCAGCAGATCCGGGAAGTGCTGAATATGGAAGACAATGACTCCATCAACTTCCTGCAGGATTTCAAAATGAGTTTTCTTGCGGAGGAAATTTATGTATACACCCCCAAGGGCGATGTAAAAATGATGCCCATCGGATCCACTGCACTTGATTTTGCATTTTCCATACACAGTGCCATTGGCGAACAGTGTATCGGCGCCAAAGTAAATCATAAGCTGGTGCCCATCAGTCATAAGCTGAGAAGCGGCGACCAGGTGGAGATCATCACGTCCGGTAAGCAGCATCCTACAGAAGACTGGCTCAACTTTGTGGTAACGGCCAAAGCAAAAAGTAAAATAAAAGATTCCCTGAAAGATGAAAAGCGGAAGATCGCAGATGAAGGCAAATATGTTGTGCAAAAAAAACTCGAGAATTTTGGTGCTGCCTACAATCAGCATAATATAGATACGCTGACGGCGTACTATAAACTCAATTCATCTCTTGACCTTTACTATCAGGTAGCTATTAAAAACCTTGACCTGAAAGAGATAAAGGAATTCCAGCTTCTGGGCGACCGGCTGGAACCGCCAAAACCGGTAAAGCCGCTGGTAGAAAACAAGCCGGAAGCGAATTTATCGCCTACCCAACGGAAAGATACCGAGCTCATTATTTTCGGGGAAAGCAGCGATAAGATTGTCTACACCCTGGCGAATTGTTGCAAACCCATCCCGGGAGATGATGTATTCGGATTTGTAACCACCGGAAAGGGATTAACGATCCATAGAACGAATTGTCCGAATGCAACCCGGTTGCTCTCCAGCTATGGCCATCGCGTAGTAAAAACAAAATGGGCAAAGAATAAGGAAATCTCTTTCCTCACCGGTATCCGCATAGTGGGAATAGATGATGTGGGCGTGATCAATAAAATTACCAACCTGATCTCCGGGGAACTGCGGATCAATATCAATGCCCTTACCGTAGAAGCAAAAGAAGGATTATTTGAAGGCAGCATTAAAGTATATGTGCATGACAAGGAAGAACTGGACGATGCCGTCCGTCGGCTGAAGCAACTCAGCGGAATACACTCGGTAGACCGGTTTGACACCGAAAACGGGTGATGCGGATGAAAATAATTTCCCATTGAATTTCATTCACTTATTTTTGCGGCTTTCCGTTAAACCGCAAATTACACCTGATGGTTGATGTTATTCTAGGCTTGCAATGGGGCGATGAAGGCAAAGGCAAGATTGTGGATTATTTCGCACCCCGTTATGATATTATTGCCCGCTTCCAGGGCGGTCCAAATGCCGGTCATACCCTGTATGTCAATGACCAAAAAATCGTTCTACATCAGATACCTTCCGGCATCTTTCACGAAAATACCATTAACCTGATCGGGAATGGGGTGGTGCTGGATCCGGTTACTCTCAAAAAAGAATGTGAATCGGTTAAATCGTTTGGTGTTGATTATCGTAAAAATCTTTATATCGCCCAACGGGCGCATATCATTCTTCCCACCCATCGCGCACTCGATAAAGCGTCCGAGCTTTCAAAAGGAAATGAAAAGATAGGATCCACACTGAAAGGAATAGGCCCGGCCTATATGGATAAAACAGGTCGCAACGGACTCCGTGTAGGGGACTTGCTGGATAAAAATTTCACCACGCAATACATCGGGCTCCGGTTGAAGCACCAGAAATTATTGGACGGCCTTCACTTTCAGGAAGACGTTTCCGGCTGGGAAGAAGAATTTTTTGAGGCTCTGGAGTTCATGCGGCAGTTCAAGATTGTTCCCGGGGAATATTTTATCAATGATAAGATCGGTCAGGGTAAAAAAGTACTTGCCGAAGGGGCACAGGGAAGTATGCTGGATGTGGACTTCGGCACCTTTCCCTTTGTTACTTCTTCCAATACCATATCTGCCGGCGTCTGTACCGGTCTGGGTGTGGCTCCCCAACAGATCCGGGATGTAATCGGCGTAACCAAGGCTTATTGCACGCGCGTAGGAAGTGGTCCTTTTCCAACGGAGCTTACGGATGAAACCGGCGACCGCCTGCGGAAGGCCGGTAGCGAGTTTGGTGCAACCACCGGCCGGCCGCGGCGTTGTGGCTGGATTGATCTGGTGGCGCTCCGGTATGCCTGTATGATCAATGGAGTTACCAACCTGGTGATGACCAAGGCAGATGTGCTGGATGATTTTGAAAAACTGGAAGTATGCAGCAAGTACCGGATAGACGGAAAAGAGACCAGTGAAGTACCCTTTCAGATGCTGCAGCATGCAATAGAACCTATCCTTTCTCCCTTTGCCGGGTGGAAATCGGATATTACGGCCATTAAAAATTATGCTGA
>JAYVXJ010000724.1:0-4017 GCA_043785285.1 Chitinophagaceae bacterium | reverse complement strand
ACTCTCCCGAGCTGACACGCTATCTGGTGCAAAAGTTAAATGCCGTTTGTAAACTGAATCTGGATACGCCGGTTTTACTTTCAGAAGAAAAAAAGCCGCCGGTTAAACCTCCTCCGCCGCCGGAGCTGTTCTGATCTTTGCCGTTATATCGGTTAATCGTTCTTCTTCAGCCACGATCCGCTGAGGCTTGCCATTTATTAAACTCCATTTGATGAGCCGGATAAAACCCACACTGATCTCTATCCCGGTGATGGTGCCGTCATCAAAACAACAGCAGCCGGAATTGAAATAGGATGGCTGCATATTTTTAAATGAATGGTTCACAAAATCGTATTCCCGTTTACGCCGCGGAATTTCCGCTTCAATCTTTTTAATAGCTTCTGCATCGTTGGCATTTCTGGCATCTTCCAGCTTATAATATAATCTTTCCAGATGGGTCATGGAATTAAAAACCGGTTGATGCGTATGCCCTGTAACCAGCAACACGTTTTCCTGCGCCGCACTCCAGTCATACATATACATATTATGCAGGGTCTTTAAATTATCATTGGTGGAAGGACTGTTAATATTAATTCCCAGCAAACTTTGAAGAGGCCCCCATATATAACTCACAAACCATTTGCTGAACACATTCCCGTCGCTTTGTCGGTCGCCCTGATGACCATGTGTACAAAAAATATCGAGGTAAGCGCCAGAGGATAATGTGGTGCGCATCACGATGCCGGCAAATATCGGAATGGCTTCCCCATATATTTTCTTCAGATAAACGGCGGCCAGCGGGTCGTTATCCCAGAAAAGATCGTGATTGCCAAACACTTTACAATAGGCATTCCGGTCAATAAAAAGTTTTTCCAGGTTGAACAGTGCCTGATTATGCTTCATGATCCCGAAGAGGGTATTCTCCCAGAGCTCTTCACAGTCCCCCAGATTGATAAAATAAAATTGTTCCCGGTTGTAATAGTCCAACGCTGCCAGATAGCAGGCTTCACAGACCGCAAAATCATCCGAACCATCCCGTGTGCCCCGGTGCTGATCACTCAAAATAAGTACACTGGTATGTTCCGCTGAAAATGAAAAATGGTTGACCTTTTTACCTTTAGTTTGTGTTGCCTGCTGATATAATTCCGTCAGCGCTTTCATCACGGCTGCTTTATCCGGTGCTGCAGAAACCTGGTTGGCGATCCAGGTAACCGGCTGCTTCAGTAAAAACCGGAGTCCATTCCGAATGGATTGAAGAAAGACTGACTCGCTCATACCGGAAGTTAATCTATCTCGAAATAACCGTTGTTTCTCCATTTTCGAAACCCAGTACCAGTTTGCTCGCTATATTAATAAAGAGCCCATTGTCCACCACCCCCGTGATGGCATTGATGTGCTCATGCAGAGCAGCCGGATCGGCGATCGGTCCAAATGCGCAATCCACAATATAATTTCCGTTATCTGTGATATACGGTTTAGTCAGGTTCATCCGGCGTTTCGGATCACAACCTAACGACTTCAGCTTTTCAAAAGTTCTTTGCCAGCCGAATAGTACCACTTCCACGGGTAATGGAAATTTCCCAAGCATTTTTACCTTTTTCGATTCATCCGCAACCACAATCATCTGTTTGCTGTTGGTAGCCACAATCTTTTCCCGGAGCAGGGCACCTCCGCCACCTTTGATCAGCTGAAGTTGATTATCCACTTCATCCGCACCATCAATCGTAATATCAATCATCCCAATCTCTTCAAAACCGAATATTGGAATGCCCAGAGAACGGGCCTGTTCTTCTGAACGAAGGGAAGTGGCAATGGCCCGGATCTTCCATTTTTCTTTATTCACTTTCTCTCCGATCTTTTCAATGGCCCAATAGGCGGTTGAGCCGGTGCCGAGACCTACCGTCATCCCATCTTCAAGAAAAGAAACCGCTTTTTCTGCGGCAAGCTGTTTTGTGTTCATAAGTTAATGGTTGAATGTGCGCGTAGGCTCCCTTTACCGTTTCTTTTTATTATAGCGTTTAATTATCCCCGTTAGCCTATTGGGTTTCTTCCGGAAGAGGATTATCCCGGATCAGGATAAGATCCGTTACATCCATAGTTATCGGAATCATGCCCACCTGCACCACCGCTTTCTTTCCACGCATCTCCCGAACCGTACCGACCTGGTGGTTTTTTTTCATCTTCACTTTATCTCCTGCACGAATAACCCCTTCCACTTCCATATATTTAGCATCAAATTTCTTTTTCACTTTCTCACTCACCGGCTTTTCTTTCTGATGAAATAAAAGCGCCTGCATTTGTTTGATCACCTCTTGTTTATTTTCCGCCTTACGCCAGTCGAATATAATCTGTTTCAACTTGCGTTCCATCTCTTTCAGATAAACGACACGATCAGCGGATATTTTATTCTGCTCTTTCAGCATCTCCAGTTGCTGATGGTGTTTTTCCTTATGCAGTGTTCTTTCCATTTCCGCTTTTAATTGCTCATTTTCTTTCAGCAGTTTCTGCAGTTCTTTATCTTTTTGTTCGATATTTCGCAGATCCTGTTCGGTGGCATTGAGCAGTTTATCCAGCCGGAAATGATCTTCGTCCACCAGGCTTCTGGCCTGCCGGATCAAATCCGGGTGCAGCCCTATGCGTTCGGCGATGGAAAAAGTATAGGAGCTGCCCGGCTTTCCGGGAATCAGTTTATATAAGGGTTGCAGGCTTTTTTCATCGAAAGCCATAGCTCCATTGATGATGCCTGCTGTTTTGTTGGCCATCACTTTGAGGTTGAGGTAATGGGTAGTCACAATACCAAATGCATGTTTCTTCACCAGTTCCTGCAGGATCACTTCGGCAAAAGCACCACCCAGATTCGGATCGCTTCCACTACCTAGTTCATCAATAAAAAAAAGCGTGCGGCCATTCGACTGCTCCATGAAATATTTCATGTTCATCAGATGAGAACTATACGTACTTAATTCAAATTCGATACTCTGCGTATCCCCGATATGAATCATCAGTTGTTTAAAAATACCCAGCGTGGAATGTGGGTGCACGGGTATCAGCAAACCGGATTGGATCATCAGCTGAAGCAGGCCCACTGTTTTCATGCTGACTGTTTTCCCTCCCGCATTCGGACCGGATATTACGAGGATTCGGTTTTTTTCATCCAGTTTAATATTCGTCGGGATGGTCGGCTTCCGGGACTTTTTATGATACAGAAATAACAAGGGATGATAGGCTTCGATCAGGTGTATAGGTGACCCATCCTGCAACGATGGATAAATTCCATTCATATCCAGCGCGAGTTTGGCTTTGCCACAAATAAAATCATATTCACCGGTGACCATGGCATATGTTTTCAGCAATGCTGCATACACAGAAAGACTTGCCGTCAGTTCGCGCAGAATACGGTTCACTTCCCGGCTTTCTGCGTGTTCCAGGGAAAAGACTTCATTATTCAATCCGATCGTTTCTTCCGGTTCAACAAAGGCCGTTTTCCGGCTATCGCTTTCCCCATGCAGGATACCTTTTACCTGTCGTTTATTTTCTGCAAACAGGGCCAGCACACGCCGGCCATTTAAAAAAGATTCTTCTGTTTCGGCCACATATCCGGCTTTACTGAGTTTGGAAAGGATCCGGTCGAATAATCGTCTGAGTTCATTCCGTTTCCTGGAAAGGGACATCCGGGTATTCGCCAGTTCGGGAGAAGCATGGTCGCGCACCTGGCCGCTTTCTTCCAGGATCTCATCAATAGATGCGATGATCTGTTTTTCGTAATAGGTGTCCCGGATCACTTCCGCAAGCGCCGGATAGGCCAGTCTTCTTTCTTTATCGAACCAATGAAAGATCTGCCGGAGATTGTCTGCCCGTTTCCGGAGCAGCAGGAACTGGTCACCACTCAGTACGGCACCCGGCAAGCTAAGGAGTTTGATCTCGCGTGAAAGATTCAGACTATCTTCATTGGGAAAATACGGGCCCACCTGAAGAAGCATTTTAAATTCGGCGGACTGCTGCAGTTCCCGTTCCATGATTTCCCGTTGGGTA
This sequence comes from Chitinophagaceae bacterium, assembly GCA_043785285.1. GTDB lineage: Bacteria > Bacteroidota > Bacteroidia > Chitinophagales > Chitinophagaceae > Puia. The sequence continues at coordinate 6 of JAYVXJ010000724.1, read as the reverse complement.
TGGATG
>JAYVXJ010000723.1:0-4018 GCA_043785285.1 Chitinophagaceae bacterium | reverse complement strand
ATTCTGCAAAGGCGGTTTCTAATGCCCATCGAAAGATGCTTATCAAAAACTAACGTTTCTTCCATTGTATGAACCCTTCGCTATGGTAAATTTCTACTTGATTCCGATCATTATAATCCCCATCCAATAATTCTATCTTCAAATCATCTATGGGTACATGCATGGTCTCTTCCAAATAAGTACTGTACCACTGCATAAAAGCATCCTTATTCAAAGACTCATTAAATAAATGTTTTTCAAAAGGAATAATCAGGTCAAAATACCGCCCGAGCTTTTTTTGAAAAAATACCTTCTCCGGATCCTCGCCTCCGTTTTTTGCCATACTCCGGCTATAGGTGAGCGGCGACAATAAATAAAACCGGTTGGCGTCGGGATATCCGCAACTATAGTCAACCGGGATGCTATCATTCACCGTAATTTTAAATAGCTCAAGACGCCTATCCGATGGCTCTTTTTCCGAATACATTCCCCAAACAAAAAATGGCGTCGTTTCTACCTTAAAAAGATTAGCTATAGCCGTTAACAGGCAAAATGCAGCCACCAGAAAAAATATCCGCTTGTCATATCTAAATAGCGTTGAAAAATAGGTCATCGGTTTTCTTCCAAATAGGAGGAATGGTTAAAGATAATGTAAAATCAATGCCATACCGAAACCCCATTCCCAGTGAGTTTTAGCGTTTTTTAAACAGGTGGGTACCTTTTGGCACGGATTTCGTTTATTCGGTGCAAACTGATATCGTGAAAGGCCTGAATGAATTGAATAAGTACAGAGTGCGGGATAAAATGACGCTCATTTTGCTGAGTCTGGGTGTTGTCTGCTTTGGATTCGTGTTCCCGGATTCCTTCTCTGACCATAATAAACTACTCCATTTCTCCGCTCACTTTGGAATGAGCTTCCTCCTGGCATTATGTTTTTATGCCCTTTGTTCTGTTAAATTGCGCATTCCAAAAGCCATTTCCTATACAGTACTGATTTCCGCCACGCTAAGCATCGGCATCATTTACAAATTCTGGGAAATTGCGACCCAGGGTTTGGTAGGGAATTACAGTTTCCAGATTATCATGGACAGAACAGGCTGTCTCACGTCCATGTCCCAAAACCTTTCCGGCTTAATGGCTGCCATGATCGTGATTGAAAGCCTGTTACACAAAAACCTGGTACCCAATCTGATGAATGAGCCTTATTTAAAATCCTTGAATCATTAGAGGTCCTCCACTATTTCCAAACGGCTTTTTTTATTCTCCATCCTCCGGAAGACTGGTTAAGATTAATTATTGGAATGAATCATCCATTGAATCCTATTTCCGAATCCGGTCATCTTACAAATCCTTAATTTTTCGCGCAAGCGCGCCAACCCTTATTTTTGCGTGACCATGGCACAAAATAAACTTCAGCGATTCGAAGCCATTAAGTCTTTTTCAAATGTTTTACAATATCCGGAAAAAATGCCCGGCAGGTGGAAGGATTTTTTTAAAAACGAAAATTCCATAACCCTCGAGCTGGCCTGCGGAAAAGGAGAATACACGGTGGCCCTATCCGCTATGCATCGGGAAAGAAATTTTATCGGTGTCGATCTGAAAGGAAACCGCATTTTTATTGGTGCTTCAAAATGCCTTAAAAATAGCCAGCACAATGCCGCCTTCCTGCGCACCCAGATAGATAAAATAGATCAGTATTTTTTACCCGGAGAAGTCAGCGAGATCTGGATTACTTTCCCCGATCCCCACCTTCGTAGTTCCCGGGCAAAAAAAAGATTAACCCATCCCCGTTTTCTCCGGCTCTATCAGAAAATCCTAAAACAGCAGGGGCTTGTTCATCTGAAAACGGATTCACCAGTCTTGTTCAACTTCACTAAACTCATCATTGATTTATATCACCTCCCTGTTCATGCGTACTCAGAAGATGTGTATGTGCAGCCCGATATTTCCGAAGAACTCGCCATAAAAACACATTACGAAGTTTTGGATATCGCTCAAAGCAGGAAAATTTTTTATTTACGCTTTTCATTACCAGAAACAGCATTAGCCTCACACGATAAACAATTGAATGAGCTGCTTAAAGAAATAGAAAAAGCAGAACGTATATAATTATACGGAGTCTAAAATACTACATGGAGTCTAAAAAATAATTTTGGTAACGGATTCAACTTGTCCTGCTTATGGCTTCAAAAAAACCTATTCGACAACCTAAACTCAAGGACCTGAAACCTTCTGGAAAGCGTGATGAATCTTTCTTTGAACTGGTATATGAAGTTGTCCGCCAGATCCCATCCGGTCGCGTTACCAGCTTTGGTGCCATAGCAGCCTGTCTCGGTACCAGAAGCTCTGCCCGGATGGTTGGCTGGGCCATGAATGGGGCAAATAAAGTGAACCCTTCTATACCTGCACACCGGGTAGTGAACCGGGTCGGACTCCTTTCTGGAAAAATTCATTTCAAACCGCCCGGAAAAATGGAACAGCTATTAAAGAAGGAAGGCGTTCCCGTTAAGGAAGATACGGTTGTGAATTTCAAAGAAAAATTCTGGGATCCGGGGAAGGAATTGATATAGCAAAGTAAAAAATAAAAATGGGCGCGGAAGTGACACAAGTCAGTTTTGCCATGATCTCGTTAATTGGCTATTATTAAAACCTTACCCCAAGCTCAACAAGGCTCCAATTTTTAATTTTTACTAATAATACGGACTGATCATCCAATAAACCAGCACCCCCGATACGGCAACATAAAACCACATCGGCCAGGTTATCCGCGCCAGCTTTTTATGCTGTATAAATTTCTCCTGGAATGCTTTCTGTAAAGTGAATAATACAAAGGGAATGATTATACCCGACAGAATAATGTGGGAACTCAAAACAACATAATATACATACCGTAGATTTCCGGCCTGCCATTTTTCTTCCACACTCAGCACCCCATCGTGATTGATATCTCCGAACTTCACGGATGGATTGGTACTGTGATAGATCACATAAGAGATAAGAAAAACAGCACTCAGCACCACAGCCGTTAAATTGGCGGCCCGATGTGCCCGGACCCTTTTATGCTTAATGAAGTATAAACCCGAAAGCAAAAGAATAGCAGTGGTGGAATTAAGCATGGCGTGAAACAGCGGCAGCATGCTCGTATTAAACCCTAAATTTAATTTCGTATGCGTACCCAATATCAATGCAGCCACGCCCAATGGAATCGCAATGGAGATAATCACAATGGGCACCGTCAGATTCCGTTCCTTCATATTTCCATCTCCTTTTTGATTGGGTACCTGGCTGTTCTGAAAAGAAAATAGAGCACTGCCCCTGTCGCCAGCACAATCAATATCATCATGGGAATAAGTGGTCTCAATTCCCTTAAAGGCGAGACATAATGCTTATCTTTTTCCAGCATAATGAACACAATATCGTTGGCCAGCTTGCGGAGATCCACACTATCCAGACCATTGTAATATCCTCTTACCACATGATCTTTATCCAGTAACACCATCTTCTGCGTATGAATGAAATTGGAGTCCACCCCTTCCCCATCAACCAAACCCATTTTCAATTCATTCAGTGCAAAATCATAGATCTCTTTTTTGGATCCCGTCAACAACCACCAGAAGTCAGGGTCCACGCCAAATTTATCTGCATATGCTTTGAGCACAGGTACCGAATCCCGTTCCGGATCTACACTGAAAGAAATAAATTGTACAAAATTCGGATTCAATTCCTTAAACCGGTCTTTGGTTATTAAAGCATCCTGGAGTTTTTTCATGTTTGCCGTTAGATAGGGGCAAATAGAGGGGCACCGGGTAAAGAAAAAATCAGCAACGATCACTTTTCCTTTAGTATCATCCCCCAGCGCTATAGAGCGGCCCAGCTGATTCATCAGCCGGATATTTTCCACCGGATGCCAAATCGTGTCGGTGAGTTGCTTTCCATCCTTCATGCTGCTGATTACCGTATCATAAAAATAACGTCTCGGCATGTTGATGGCTCGTTCACTGGCTTTCTTCATGATCAGGAATCCGGCAATAGGAACCAG
>JAYVXJ010000722.1:0-4025 GCA_043785285.1 Chitinophagaceae bacterium | reverse complement strand
TTCGGAATATGGAGCTGGCAACAGGGGGCGCCGCTGTATATTAATATTACCAGTGATTCCGTTACCCGGGAAGAATCGGGAACATTTTTTCGTTTACAAACCGATACGCTTCAATTATTATATGTTTATCGTCAGCCGCCAGACAGTTTCAATCTAAAACCGCTTTACTACGTGCGAACCTTTATAAAAAATTAATTGGGGTAAAGAAATAAAAAAGTAAGCAGCCAGGTCATTATCCATAGCTCTGATGTCTTAATGAATTCTTAATGGGTTTTCGTTCTATGAAATTCCAGAACCAGGAGTCCTTAACTTTGAGATGAAGAGTGAATATGAATTTTAAAGTTTAATGGGATAGTATGAATATTTCAATAGAAGGAAAATACGCAGTGATTTGTGGTAGCACACAAGGTATCGGATTTGCCGCCGCCAGGGAACTCGCTGGTCTGGGCGCGAATTGTATATTAATAGCCAGGAACGAATCCGCGTTAGTAACGGCAGTTGCAGCATTGCCAAAAGATAAAGAACAGCATCACCAGTATGCGATAGCTGACTTTTTAAAACCGAAACAGGTTCGGGAGGCAATAGAAAGTATAGTAAGTGAAGTTCGGGTAGAGATACTGGTGAATAACAGCGGTGGTCCAAAAGCCGGACCGGTCATTGATGCATCTCCGGAAGTCTTTGAAGAAGCATTTCGGCAACATTTGATCAATAATCAATTATTAGCGCAGGCTGTAATTCCCGGAATGAAAGCAGCCGGCTATGGACGAATTATCAATATCATTTCCACTTCAGTAAAAACACCGTTACCGAATTTAGGTGTTTCCAACACAATCCGCCTTGCGGTAGCTTCCTGGGCAAAGAGTTTATCCAATGAAGTTGGAGAATATAATATTACGGTAAACAATGTACTTCCCGGGTTAACAGAAACCGGAAGGCTTCAAAGTCTGATAAAACTAACGGCGGCTTCAGAAAACAGGGAGGTGAAAACAGTAAAGGAGCAGATGGTTCATAGCATTCCGATGAAGCGATTTGGTAATCCGGCCGAAATTGCCAATGTTATTGGGTTCCTCGCATCACCTGCAGCATCTTATGTTAACGGAACGAATATCGCAGTGGACGGCGGAAGAACGCCGGCGTTATAACAACTTCCTTATTGTTAAATGCGTTTTCTCCGCTTAAATATTAAATAAATATGAATCTGTACTTTATAAGTGGCCTGGGCGCAGACAAAAGAGTGTTTCAAAAATTAGTGCTTCCAGCAGCATTTACTATCCATCATGTGGAATGGGTTCCGGTAGTGCGGGAAGAAACCATTTCTCAATATTGCAACAAGCTGGCGGCTCAGATAAATCAGAACGAACCATTTATATTGATAGGACTGTCTTTTGGTGGTATCATTGCTATAGAACTCTCCAAGCAATTAAAGCCTTTGCAGACCATCCTCATTTCCAGTATTTCCCGCCCGGAAGAAGTGGGGAAAATGTATACTTTTTTAGGTAAATTGAAACTTCAAAAGATTATTCCAATACGTTTTTTACTTACTCCGTCCCGGATCCTATTCCGGTTATTCGGCGCCCATTCTAAAGAGGAGAAAGACGTACTGAAGGATATTCTTCAGGACACCGATCCCGGTTTTTTTAAATGGTCGCTGAATCGGATGTTTTCCTGGAAAAATGAATGGAGACCCGAGCGGTTGCTGCATATTCATGGAACCAGCGACAAAATCCTACCTTATAACAAGAATATGCACGCAATAAAAGTTATTGGGGGAGAGCATCTGATGGTTTATAGCAAGGCGGAGCTGATCAGTGGATTACTTCAGGAGCATTTGCTGGAAAAATAATGTTCCGGTTTTTTTTCCTGGAATACACTTAAAACTCAAATCTTTTTACTGCAGGATTTTTAAGAATACTATGCACAAAATTCAGATGGTTTTTTTCTGAACCTCTGGCGACCCATTCACCGGTGATTAAGTTTTCTGATTTTATTTCTCTGCTCCGTTTAAATTTTAAGTGATGTTCTCTAAAGCATTCTTCATAGCTATGAAGGGTTTGTTCATTGAATTCGCAAACAATTTTATAATCCCGGACCTGGTTAATCCGGTCAATCCATCCTTCCAGTCTGCTAAACAGGAACAACATGGCTAATATCAGGGCGCAGGCAATAGCTGAAATGAATTCGTATCCAGCCCCAATGCCCATGCCCAATGCCGCAGTTGCCCATATCATGGCAGCGGTGGTAATTCCGTTTACTCCAAAATCACCTTTAAAAATAACACCTGCACCTACAAAACCAATTCCTGTAGCGATATTGGATGCTATACGATCAGGATTTCCATTTGCTCCAATCAATATGGAGAAAATGGTAAACAGGGTAGAGCCCAGACAAATCAGCGTTAACGTGCGAAAACCAGCCGACTTACTTCTGTATTCCCTTTCTGCGCCAATAAGTCCGCCGATGACTAATGAAAGAAGCAGTTTTTCGACAATATTATCTGGCAGCGGCATAAACGGTTTTTATCAGCATGAAAGTTCGTGATTGCTATTGAACTTTCCAAGCGGATAAAAATCATCCCAAGGCATTTAGACGAAAGCCTGACCAAATGTTCAATTCTGTTTACCGTACTTTTCAATTACTTCCATTGAGCCGTCTATAGTTGATTTCACGGTTGTCCAATCCTTTTTATCTTCTAACTTAATATAGTAGAAGGTTTCGGATCCGGAAGTTGTTTCAGTAATTCCAAAAATGGTTTTATCAGCAAACCTTTTATGAAGTTCCCAGGAAAGTTGAAGAGGAAGCAAATTCGGATTCTTGAAATACCTGACAGAGCTTAAGAAATTGCCGGCATGATCATACTCGATCTCCGAAAGGACCGCATTTTCCGTGAAATGAACAAAGTAACGATCCCCATTCTCCATCCAATCTACTTTTTCAGCCATGGGACAAGCAGCATGAAAGACTTTAATGAGCTTTTCATTAACCTCCGCCGGGTGGTAAGCAGAACTATTAAACTGGCGTGGTTGATTAGTCCAAAGAATGCCCGATGGTTTGCAACAGGTATAAGTGAGCTATTCCGGGAGGATTGACAATAATTATTATAGCGGTTAACAATTTTACATGTATTCCCAAATCCTTACATTTGCACCCCGCTTAAGCCTTTATAGATTGCCCAGATGGCGGAATTGGTAGACGCGTCAGACTCAAAATCTGGTTACCGCAAGGTAGTGGGGGTTCGATTCCCCCTCCGGGCACTTGATAATCAATCAGCTATAAAGGTCGCAAATATTGCGGCCTTTATAATTTTCAAAATTTGCCAGTAATTTGCCAGCGGAATGGGCACACTAATTTCGGTGACCGTTTTTCAGCTGAGCGAATGGATTTATAAAGAACTTTTCTTATTCAAATTTAACTGATTTATTCCTAAATATATTACTGTCTCCCTTCTCCTTAATCTATCTGAAGAAAAGTTCATCCATTTTAAGTACCGGAGGAATTGAGTTGCACAATTGTTGATGGCGTTTTTTATCCTTAATAAAGCTTTTAACCAACTGGTAACGCCGATTCAGCCGACTGGCATAATCCCTTTCTGTTTTTGCCATGTCTTTGAAAATATCTAGGCATCTCTTCGCAAACTGCGATTGCCTGCTACCTGTTGCCAATGCAGGTCCCTTAAAATTTGCAAGTATATCTTCGTTCTCATTTCCAACCATCCATTCTTTGTAATAGGCAAGGCTCTCCCAACCATAGGTTATGGTTGCCATCGGTCCGGAGAATTTCTCGCATATGACATGGATGTATATATTGTGGCAGTCCAATCCGGATCAGTACAATTAGGTCAAAGACATTCAACAGGGATTCAGAAAACTGAATTTTTCGTACTCTTATCATGTGGAAATTATATAAGCGCTTTAACATGACCCCACTAGTGTCACGTCACATATGAATTGACGGGTATAGTTTTTTTAATTTAATCCTGGCATCTTTAGTTGTGAACTGCCAGTTGATGACAGCCTTCTTATTATTTC
>JAYVXJ010000721.1:0-4036 GCA_043785285.1 Chitinophagaceae bacterium | reverse complement strand
TTCAAAAGCAAAGCTGATCCCTATGCATTCCGGGAAGCGCCTGATGAGATATGCTGTGGCTGCAATGGTGGCCGCCGTGATGGCAACAACCGCTTTCTTTACTTTTCATAAGTACGGCACGGATCCTTTAAACGGATTGGCCAATGTGAGCGGTCAGGAAATGGCGAGTTACCTCGAAAATCATGATGTTCATTGGGCTCCCGGAACTTCCAAAGCAACTACTACTGTGGATTTCAATGACAATGATATCAGCGATCTGCTGAGCACTGTATCGGATACAGAACTCGAGCTGTATCTTCCTGATTTACCGGTTCAAAAACGGACAACAAACTAATAAGGAATGAGGAAATTTTTACTTTATACTTTTTTTATTTTAGCGGGGTTCACAGTTCAGGCACAGAATGGCAACCGGTTGGAAGCACTTAAGATCGCTTACGTTACCAAAAAAATGGATCTCCGTCCTGAGGAAGCCCAACATTTCTGGCCCATCTACAATCAATATGCAGCGGAACTCCGGCAGGCACGCCAGGATGGCCAAAGGACGAATGAAAGCGAGATCAACCTGGATGAAAACCTACTCAGCATCAGGAAAAAATACAACACTCAGTTTAACCAGGTTCTTTCTCCCGAAAAAGTAAATATTTTTTTCAAGTCAGAAAAAGAGTTCGGCGCTTTCGTTCAAAAAGAAATGGAACGACGTGAGCTCAGAACACAGAAACGAATCGAAAACAGGCCATAGACCCTTAGATTTCCCGAGTTTACCGATTTCTTTAAGTTAAAAAAGCTTCAATGCCGATATTTGAGGCTGGTGTTTTTCATAGGTTAGCAACGGCCGGCTCTTTCAAGAGCGGGCCTTTTTTATTGGGCCGCTGCGTCTTTTATTTTCAATGGCCATTTAACCTTTTTCAGGTGAGGATAAGTAGCGAATTTGCAAAATTAAAACTACTGCATTCCCATTTTCAAATTTTCAAATAAAAACACCGGCGTCTTTATATCATGATAAAACAAAAATGTCCATTTCTCCTGCTGCCCTTTCTCCCACCATTGCTGACGTAGTTCCATACACTTTCTTCCGTCATAATCATACTTGGCCATCACCCGGCGCTTCATCTGATTCAATTGCGGCGCCACATCCCCACCAAAGAAGAAGTGCTGCCCGTCTTCTTCCAGATGGAATACCTGATGAAAAGGACAATGACCTCCCGTAAGTTCATAACGGATATAATCATCAATTTTCCCATTTCCTTCCAGTTTAATCAGGTTAGCAAATGAATTTAAAAAAGCAAACGATTCCGGCTCGTAACTGGGAAATCCTTTTTCAACTGCATATTCCAGTTCCCGCTGTTGTACATAATATTTTGCCTTTGGAAAAGCCGCAACCCGGCTGCCATCCGGAAGATTTTTACCCATTCCCCCAACATGATCCTTATGCAAATGACTCATCAAAATTTTAGTGACAGATCCGGGATCAATGCCTGCCTTTTTTATGAGCTGATGCAATTGCAGTTCGCCATTTTTTTCAAATCCCAGTCCGCTGTCCAGTAACAACACGTCTTTCCGGGTCACTACCACAAAAGGTTGAATCTCAACCAACAGGCTTCCTGATGTCCTTTTCAGCAAATCATCCTTCTCCACCTCAAAAGGTATAAATTCTTTCGTTTTATCGATGGTAAAAGTTCCTTCAGAGAGAGGAATGATTTTCATCGTGCAAAATTACAGGAAAAGCGGAATGGTTGACGGATGACAGCCTTTAGGTTCGAATCCACACTTGATTTCCGTCAACGGTCAACTGTCAACTATCTCAACACCATCTGCCGATCCGAATCTAGTCGCACCAGAATGAATAGCATCACACTAAATGTGAGCAGGGAAGTTCCACCATAACTGACAAAAGGAAGCGGGATTCCGATCACGGGGGCAAGACCGATGGTCATACAAATGTTGATAGAGATATGAAAGAAGAAAACAGCAGCTACGCCGTATGCGTAAGCGCGGCTGAAAACACTTCGCTGTCGCTCCGCAATGGTTACAATCCGCATCAGCAGAACTACGTATATGCTGAGGAAAATAATGCTTCCAATAAACCCAAAACTTTCTCCAATGGTACAGAAGATAAAATCCGTACGCTGTTCCGGCACAAAATCATATCGTGTTTGGGTTCCACTCAATAATCCTTTACCCAGCAAACCGCCATTGCTGATCGCAATCTTACTCTGTTTCACATTATAGTTACCATTATCTTTCTTTTTTGAGCCGGCTTTCTGTTCTATCTCCAGCGCCGCTTCCGCATTCTTCGGGATATAGTCTTTGCCGATGGCATCATAAATGCGTTTTACCTGATAAGGCTGGAATATATGGTCAAAGGCAAAGGGGACAACAAATCGTTGAATGCCTACGCACACAAACCAGATACTGGCAATAACGATTAATATACTGCGATGGCGTTTAACCTGTCTTCTTAAAATATAAATAGCCAGTGCGGCGATGCCAGTCAGGATAAGCGCCAACAGGTTTGGATCCAGCAGCAGTGTTGCCACTACCAGTACGGCAAATGAAAAGCCGATAATCAGCACGTAGGGAGGCAGACCTTCCCGGAACATGACCAGGAAAAAAGAAAAATAAACCAGGGCCAGTCCGGTCTCCTTTTGCATAATGCTTAATCCCGCGGGAACCAGCGCAATTACTGCGGCAATAAGCTGGGAGCGGGGTTTTGCAAAATCGGTTTCCACACGCGACAGATATTTCGCCAGGGCGAGGTTCACAAATATTTTACAGATATCTGCCGGCTGTATCTGTACGGCACTCCCTAATTTGATAATGGATTCCGTTCCTTTAATGTTGGAGTGAAAAGGAAACACCAATAACATGAGCAGGATGCCGAATGCATACCAAAGATTAGCCGTTGCAGTGAAAAATTTACTATCCGTCAGCAGAATGAAAATTCCGGCTACGCCGCTTAGTAAAAAAAACAACGTCTGACGACTATAATCTGTTTTCAGGGACAGGAATCCCTGTAAAATATTTTCTCCATCCCGGTAAGTAGCTGCAAAAATACTGATCACACCAATGCTGCTTAAAATGAACCAGAGCAGGATCAACGACCGGTCCGCTCCTTTTCCCAGGGAGGCGTTGCGTTGGCTCATGTGGTTATATTTTTACCGCTGTCAGGCCGAACAGCTGGTTGTTCATCGGGTTTCATCGCCAGAGGATCGATCTTTCTGAAAACAGGATGCCTTGTTTTTTTTGCAGCAACATCTATTCTCCGGAATCCGGCTGAATCCATTTTTCGCAATCGGGTTTCTGCTCCCTGAATTTTAACCGAATCTGATTTATGCAATCTTATGGGTTCTGCTTTATGTGGTCTGCCTGAATCTATTTTATGCATTCCCGCCGAATCCGGCTTATAAACTTTTAATGAATCGGGCTTCCGTAATTTAGCGGGTTCTGCTTTTCGGGATAAAACAGAATCCATTTTACTTCCTTTTGTTGTATCTGTTGAAACCGTGGGCGCCTTTGGTCCTGGCCCAAATGGAATGGTTATATGAACCGTTGGTTTATGCAGCGTATCCAGGAGTTCTTTACGCAATGAACGATCCTGAAAATGTTTCAAGCGGGTACTGTCACCCGTTTGTTTTGTCCAGATGACACTTCTCAGGGAATCAGTAAGAAACTGAAGTCGTACCAGATAGCCCGGCAGGAGATTGGTATTCGCAATAACCGTTGCCTGCTTCACGCGATCAGCCGTAAGGGTGTCCCGCAGGTATTTTTCAACCAGCAAACTTCCAATAGGTGCGGCCCATTTGGAACCATAACCCGCATTCTGGATAACCACCGCAATAACGATTTGTGGATTTTCACGCGGTGCAAAACAAACGAACATGGAATTATTATTCAGTTTGGTACGTTTGCCTTCGAGTGATAAATAATTTTCCGCAGTTCCCGTTTTTGCACACATATTGATACCCGGGATGCGGGCAATCCGCGCAGTTCCTATTTCCGTAACATCCTGCATGCCGCTGATTACTGTTTCATAGGA
>JAYVXJ010000720.1:0-4041 GCA_043785285.1 Chitinophagaceae bacterium | reverse complement strand
GCAAGGGCCTCAAATTTATTTTCAGCAGTAACAAATGGCAGTCCCGTAAGTGTGGCAATTTGCGCGGCTACCTGCACAGAATAATTATCCGGCGTATTGATGCCGGTACCCACGGCGGTGCCGCCCAGGGCCAGCTCTGCCAGGTGGGGAAGGGTATTTTTAATGGCTCTCAGGCCATGGGTTAACTGGGATGCATAGCCGCTGAATTCCTGTCCTACGGTAAGGGGTGTGGCATCCATGAAGTGCGTGCGACCGATCTTAACCACGGGCATGAATTTTTTGCTCTTTTCAGTCAGCGTGTCCCGTAGTTTTTCGATACCGGGTATCGTAGTTTCCATTAGTATTTTATACGCGGCAATATGCATGGCCGTCGGAAACGTATCGTTGGAAGACTGGGATTTGTTTACATCATCATTGGGATGCAGTACTTTTTCTTTATCGGAAAGCCGGCCTCCCTGAAGCACATGCCCCCGGTAGGCAATCACTTCATTCACGTTCATATTGCTTTGCGTGCCACTTCCTGTTTGCCATACTACCAGCGGGAAAGACGCGTCCAGCTTGCCTTCCAGGATCTCATCACAAATTTTTCCAATGAGTTCTGCTTTTTCTTTTGAGAGCACGCCGGCTTCGAGATTGGTTAAAGCCGCAGCTTTTTTAAGGTAAGCAAACCCGCGGATGATCTCTTTGGGCATGCGGTTTATATCCTGGGCAATTTTGAAATTATCTATGCTGCGCTGGGTCTGTGCACCGTAATAAGCATCCGCTGGTACTTTTACTTCACCCATCGTATCTTTTTCTATCCGGAAATCCATGTGATTTATTATTTGAAAACGCAAAATTAGTCACAAATGGGAACACTAATTGCTATTTCAATGCCGTTAGTCCAAATCCGTTTAAAACAACCAATATCAGAGAAAAGCCAGCGCTGACCCGGCCACGGGTAAATGCTGGTATCACATTTTGTGATACCAGGTTGACGTGTACCTCCTAAAACCAGCCCGACTTTTTCGAACTGCTTCTTCCGCCGAGTCCCAATGCACCCAATAGTCCGCGGGTGATAACGCTGACTGCGGTTCTTTCCACCTGCCGGGCTGCTCCACTGTTGAGGATCTTCTCTATCGTGGAGGGTTGTGGCTTCGCGCCTCGGGGCTGGGGCTTGCCAGGATCCGGTTGGCCTTTGTTAGCCGCATCCTGTAATTTTTGTGTAAGGATTTCGTAGGCGCTTTCGCTATCTACCACCTGATTGTATTTCGGAACGAGTTTTGATTTCGACACAATAGCATCTATCTCTGCAGGTGTAAGTATGTCCATCCGGCTCCGGGGCGGCGCCATCATGCAATGAACCAGCGGGGTGGGAACGCCTTTTTCATCCAGCATGGTCACCAAGGCTTCTCCGATACCCATTTCCGTAATGAGGTCTTCTGTTTTATAATAAGTAGTAGTAGGATAGTTCTCTGCGGCTTGTTTAATCGCTTTGCGATCGTTGGCCGTGAAGGCACGTAAAGCATGCTGCACTTTTAATCCCAGCTGGGCCAGGATTCCCGGAGGAACGTCAGTTGGATTTTGCGTACAGAAAAAGATGCCGATGCCTTTGGAACGGATCAGCTTCACAACGGTTTCAATCTGTTTCAATAAAGCATCGCTGGCTTCCTCGAATACCAGATGCGCTTCATCAATAAACATCACCAGCTTGGGTTTGTCGGGGTCGCCTTCTTCGGGACAGGAACCATAAAGTTCTGCCAGCAGTTGCAGCATGAACGTGGAGAATAGTTTGGGCTTGTCCTGCAGGTCCGTTACCCGCAAAATATTTACTATACCTTTGCCGTCGTCGGAAATGCGCATCAGGTCGCTGACTTCAAAACTTTTCTCTCCGAAAAAAACATCCGCTCCCTGCTGTTGCAGTCCGATTACTTTTCTTAAAATCGTACCGGTGGAGGTTGTCGCGATTGAACCGTAGGCCTGTTGAATCTCTGCTTTGCCTTCGTTGGTTATGTATTGAAGTACCTTTATGAAATCTTTGAGATCCAGTAAAGGCAGTTTGTTATCGTCGCAATACTTAAAGATCATGGCCACCAGCCCTTCCTGGGTATCGTTAAGTTCCAGGATGCGCGATAACAGGATCGGACCGAACTCACTCACGGTGGCGCGTAACCGAATACCTTTCTCCTGGCTGAGGGTCATAAATTCTACAGGGAAAGCCTGGGGCTGATAAGTAATCCCGATGCTGTCGCAGCGGCTTTTGATTTTATCGCTCATTGTGCCTGCGGCACCAAGACCGCTGAGATCACCTTTAATATCCATTACCAGCACCGGTACACGGGCATTACTCAGCGCTTCCGTGATCATCTGCAGTGTTTTCGTTTTACCGGTACCGGTAGCGCCCGCAATCAAGCCGTGCCGGTTCATGGTCTTCAGTGGCAGGTTTACTTCTGCACCAGGAACGGGCTTTCCATCGAGCATACCAATGCCGATCTTTACCGATTCACTCTTAAAGCTGTACCCAGTCTTTATGCTGTTTAAAAAACCAGATTGATCCGCCATAAGATTATTAAAAATTAAAAGATAAAAACGGAAAATCACTGTCCACTGTCCACTGTCAACTGTCCACTGTCAACTGTCCACCGAATCGTGTTCCGCGAGTATTTGTTGAATCTGTTTCTCCAACTCCTGAATTCGTTTTTCAAAATCCGGCAAATGGCGACTGGCCACCTGGCTTCTCAGCGCGCTGGTATAGTCGTATGCAGGACTTCCCGTTACCGCACTATTGGGTGTTTTCAAAGATTTCGTAACCCCACTCTGCGCATTGATCTTGCTGCCATCAGCAATTTGTATATGACCTACTATGCCAACCTGTCCCCCCACCATCACATTCTTTCCCAGCTTAGTACTTCCGGAAACCCCTGCCTGCGCAGCGATCACCGTATTTTTGCCCACTTCCACATTGTGCGCAATCTGAATGAGGTTATCTAGTTTAGCGCCGGCACGGATCAAGGTAGAACCAATGGTGGCGCGGTCAATAGTCGTATTCGCGCCGATCTCTACAAAGTCTTCTACCACCACATTGCCCATCTGTGGAATTTTTTTAAAACTGCCGTCAGCTTGTGGCGCAAAACCGAAACCATCGCTGCCGATCACGCATCCACCATGGAGCAGCACCTCTTTGCCGATTACACAATCGGAATAAATTTTTGCTCCTGGAAGAATGATCGTATCGTCCCCGATGGTAACGCGATCCCCCAGATATACCTGGGGATAAATCTTTACATTATTGCCGATCTTTACCTGTTCACCAATATAGGCAAAAGCGCCTATAAAAATATGCACACCCAGCACAGCGGATTTTGAAATATAGGAAGGTTCCTGGATGCCGGTAAGTTGCTGCTTCATCATTTCCTGATACTTGGAAAGAAGGGCCGCAAAAGCCAGATAGGCATCCGGAACCCGGATCAGCGTTGCCTTTATTTTTTCTTTGAGTACCAGGCTATCATTCAGCAGAACGACAGATGCTTTTGTAGTATACAGATGGTCCTCGTATTTGGGGTTCGCCAGAAAAGCCAGTTGGCCTGATCGTGCTTCTTCGATCTTTCCGAAGGAATCCACGGAAACCTCCGGATCCCCTTCTACCTTACCATTAATCAGTCCCGCGATCTGCACAGCAGAAAATTGCATAGTGATTTATTTGGAATGAAAAACAGTCGTTTACCTGATTCCTCCTGCAAGATAACAAATATAGAATTTTTTCACTGCGGTCGCCAGACTTCGGCTGATCAGGGCATTGTCCACCTGCGAAATATCCCGCACCATACCCTCTTTGAAAAGAATATTTATTTTTTCGTCCTCGGGGTTGTAAGTCGTGTTGCTGTGTTCTCCCGTAAAAACAAAATAGGCTGCTTCTTCCGGACGGATTTTCAGCTCCCGGATCGCGTATTCCCGATGGGATTCCAGGATTTTATTATCGAAAGGTTCCCCCTGCAATTTTACTTTCAGCAGTCGCCTGTTGATGAGCATGCGGCTGAGTGTGGACAATACCTTATCCTCCTG
>JAYVXJ010000719.1:0-4053 GCA_043785285.1 Chitinophagaceae bacterium | reverse complement strand
CTGCATTCAAATGTCTGGCTGGTTATATGGATAATAAAATCACGCTCGAGTCTGTGCTGGAAAATAAAGCATTTAAAACGTATGATCATTCCTGGGTTCAACCCCCGACTCCGGCAGAAAAGCAGCGATCCTTCAAAAAGCCCGCAGGTGCATGATTCATTCTTTAAGTAGTTATGTTGCATCCTGTTTTTATGATGCAGCATGCTTCATTTAGCAGATACTCAACCTCTTTTCTTTCCGGATACTACCAGCACTACACCAATCAAGGCTACAAGGGCTCCGGTGTAAGTAGGCCAGCCGATCCATTTATTTTCTGTTTTGTTAATTTCGAGTGAGCCGATATCAACCACTTTCTTTTGGGTTGGTACCGAAACGCCCCGGATAATTATCATAGCAATTCCAATAACGATCAGAACGATTCCTAAGGTTTTCATGTGTTGTAGTTTGTGAACATACTGAAAACATCGTACCAGGTAAACAGCTTCCTCATTGCGGGTGGGAATTTGTAAATTGCATCCTGAAAATAATGGCTTCAACTCAACTCAAACCCAGCTGGAAAGACCGGCTGAAAGCACTTCGCAACCTTCCGGCCTTTTTTAGACTGGTATGGGCCGCCAGTCCCTGGATGACCATTGCCAATGCAGGACTTCGCCTGTTGAAATCTGCTATTCCGGTGTCCGTTTTATATGTAGGGCGACTTATCATAGACGAGGTCATTTTCCTGAATAAGGATCATGGAAATGGACCCACTTCGCATTTGTGGACATTGATCAGCGTTGAATTTGCCCTGGCGCTGATCAACGATGCTCTTGGTCGCTGCATTTCATTACTGGATAGTTTATTAGGCGATCTTTTCGGCAATATGAGCTCGGTGCGTATCATGGAGCATGCGGCCAAACTGGATCTGGAACAGTTTGAAGACGCCGTTTTTTATGATAAGCTGGAAAGAGCGAGGCAACAGACTACCGGTCGCACTGTTTTGCTTTCGCAGGTTTTAAGTCAGGTGCAGGATCTCATTACAATGGGTTTTCTGGCTGCGGGTCTCGTTCTGTTTAATCCGTGGCTGATCGCTTTATTGTTCATCAGCATCCTGCCTTCTTTTATCGGGGAATCTTATTTCAATGATCAGACCTACGCGTTGAATCGTCGTCAGACCCCCGAACGCCGGGAACTCGATTATCTGCGTTACCTCGGCGCCAGTGATGAAACGGCCAAAGAAGTAAAAATTTTCAATCTCTCCGGTTTTATCATTGACAAGTTCAAAGCGTTGGCGGATAAATTTTATCTCAGCAATCGGGAGATTGCGGTTAACCGCTCCCTTTGGGGAACCGGGTTTACTTTATTGGGAAGTCTGGGTTATTATAGTGCGTACGTTTATATTCTCATGGAAACGATTCATGGACGGATCAGTATTGGTCAGCTCACTTTTCTTGCCGGATCATTCCGACAGTTGAAATCCCTGATGGAATCGGTACTTACGCGTTTTACTGCTGTATCGCAGGGAGCAATTTATCTCAGTGACTTTTTTGAATTCTTTGATATTCAACCCAAAATCCTTTCTGGTAAACGGTCTCTTCCTTTTCCTAAGCATATTCAACAGGGTTTTACATTTGAAAATGTTGGCTTTCGCTATCAGAATGCCGAACGCTGGGCATCAAGAAATTTAAATTTCACATTAAAAGCCGGTGAAAAAATTGCCTTGGTAGGGGAGAACGGAGCAGGGAAAACAACCCTGGTAAAATTGCTGGCCAGATTATATGAACCTACGGAAGGCAGAATTTTGCTGGATGGTATTGATCTGAAAGAATATGATCTGAACAGCTTGCGACAAAACATCGGTGTGATCTTTCAGGATTATCTCCGTTACCAGATGCGTGTGTCTGATAATATCGCTGTAGGAAATATCGGGGAGAAAGAGAATAAGCCGATGATCGTTTCTGCTGCAGAACAAAGTCTGGCCGCCGGTTTGGTGGAAAGCTTACCCGGAAGATACGATCAGATGCTGGGCAAACGGTTTTTGGAAGGTGTTGAACTTTCCGGTGGTGAATGGCAGAAAGTAGCCCTGGCGCGGGCTTATATGCGGGATGCACAGGTATTGATGTTGGATGAACCGACTGCTGCATTGGATGCACGTGCTGAATTTGATGTGTTCCAGCGGTTTGCAGCACTCACCAAAGGCAGAACGGCTGTATTGATATCGCACCGGTTTTCTACCGTTCGTATGGCTGACCGCATCCTGGTATTGCAGCATGGAGAATTGATTGAATCGGGAACCCATGAAGAGCTGATTGAAAAGAAAGGGATGTATGCAGAATTGTTTTAGCTGCAGGCCAAAGGATATCAATAATTCACCATGAGCGGAATGCAGAAATATTGTCCCCGGTGTAAAAAAGCATTTACCTGTAACAAGGAAAATATGGGCAATTGTGATTGCACTAAAATTTCATTGAGCAATGAAGCCAAAGCATTTCTCTCAAAAACATTTTATGGTTGTTTGTGTAATGATTGTCTGTCAGCCATTGATCAACTTGCTGCCCGTGAAAAAGAATATCCTTTTCCGGGAGTGGGCGGAAAGCTTATTGAAGGCATCCACTATTATAGGGAAGACGGATACCGGGTATTCACGGAATTCTATCATGTTTCCAGGGGATACTGTTGCCGTAGCGGCTGCCGGCATTGTGCTTATGGGTTTAAGAAGCGATATGCGGAGTAGTCTGCCTGGTCATTTATTACAGTACCAATATATTTGTGGACTATGGGCATGATTAAATTCTTTGCAAGGGGGGCAAACTTCCTATTTGGACGGATCCTTTTTAAAAATCATGTTTCCATTAGCAATAACCTCGAATACCTCCAACGGCATAGGGTAATTGATAATAATTATTTTGATTATGTAAGGCTTGCCACTTTAGAACTGGTAAGCCATGAAATCAGGCAAAAGGGACTTCCGGGGAATATCGCTGAGCTTGGGGTTTATAAAGGAAAGTTTGCGAAATACATCAATCAATATTTCCCCGACAGGAAATTTTATCTGTTTGATACGTTTGAGGGTTTTGATAAAAGGGATGTAAACAGCGAAAAATCAGGCAATCATTCGTCCGGGGAACAAGACTTCTCGGATACTTCAGTAGAAGCTGTATTAAAGAGCATGCCTTTCCCGGAAAAATGCATTCCTGTTAAAGGCTTTTTTCCTGATTCCGCAATAGGTATTACTGATTCTTTTGTATTTGTAAGTTTGGATGCAGATTTATTCGAGCCACTATATAGAGGACTCGTATTTTTTTATCCAAAGCTTGTTCCCGGAGGTTATATTTTTATCCACGATTTCAATAATGGCGCCTATAAAGGTGCGCGAAAAGCGGTGGAGCAATTTTGTTCAGAACAGAAAATCAATTACCTGCCGATTCCCGATATGGGCGGATCTGCTGTCATCTCCAGGTAATTAACGGGGAATATTTGTGCCGATTTCTTTCCCGAATCGTTTAAACTGTTTACTTCGGCGGCAAAGCAAAGGCAATGGCCTCGTGCTCAAAATGACCTTTATGAGAGCTGTCGCAAAAGGGTTTATTTTGAGATAATCCGCAACGGCAAATGGAGACAATCTCTCTTCCGCCGAGATCGTAGGGCGTTCCGGTTGCATCCACGATCTCAAAATCTCCTTCTATTTTTAAAGAGCCATTGCTTTTCACGGTAATTCTTGTACTCGCCATTCTGCTTTACTGATTTAATAATGAAATTAGACAAAGTTAGTGATTTGTGAATCCTTCATTTTTATAAACGAACGGAATGACCCGTTCCTCAATCGCTGACTACGCCCGCATTTCTGATATCATCGGCAGGATTAATGATTATCATATCCCCGGCGTTTAGGTTCCCGTATATTTCAATATTACCGGATGCTTCATTGCCCGTTGTTACATCCACCATTTATTGCGCTGTTTGCCATGAGTTTCCATATTATCCGGGTGGCATTTTCAAATCGGGCCAGCATATTGAAAAGCGAGTGAGCTGTTTTATATTTGGGGGTAAGGGGTAAGCTGATTTATATTTGGA
>JAYVXJ010000718.1:0-4061 GCA_043785285.1 Chitinophagaceae bacterium | reverse complement strand
TGGTTCAAAAGGATTTTATTCCGGCCTGTACTGCGGTGAACAGCCTGCCAGTATTGACAGACTGGTGCACTAAGTTCCGCCAGGCTTTGGAAAGCTGGGAACAATATTGTATTAAGATCATTCAGAAAATTAATTCAAAAATACAGTCGCAGCAGCCTAACGTCCTGGCAAACAGCATTCAAAAGCTCAGTGAAAAAATGCTGGAGCAACTGGTGAGGCAGAAAATCCATTTTCAATGGATCCTGGGTAAGTCCGCCCCCATCCATTTGTGCGTTGCCTTACTGGAGAACATACAATACCTCCATACCATCCAGCAATGTTATGCAGAAAAAGACAGGGAGGAAATGCTGAATTATTTTGCAGAATGGACGGATTCGCAGGCCGGAACGATAGAAAATCAAACCTTGCGGGTGTTACAACTATCCTATAACCACTACGATACCGGTTTTGTGCTGAATGAAATTTACCAGTCCTATCAAACCAATATCCAGATATTCCAGAAGCTGGCACAATTAGAATTTATCGGCAAGAAGAAAGGGCAGAATATTTTTGTTATCGAACAGGAGGTAAAGGAAAATAAGCCCGTTTCCCTCACCCCTGTTCAAAAGTCAAACAGCCGCTGGAGCCCGTTAACCTGAATGACAACTGCGAGATTTCGGGCAGCTATTTATATTTCACTGTTTGTGCGAAGTAATAGTAGACAGGAAAATTTTATCAGGGCCTTAAGGAAGCTTCTTTCAGAAATACCCATCCCCCTTTAATTGCCTCACCGCCAACGCCAATGCTATTGCTGGCTCCATATCCGAGCCCCCCAACATTCTGAGTGAAAAAATAATGATCATCCGGGCTCGAATATGGACTGGCTGAGATATAAGTGACGCCATATCCAACAGGTCCAACGCTGGCACCCAGGGAAGATATCCTTCCTGTGGCCCCATTTAAATCATAGGTGCTAAAAGGGTTAACACCACACATATAAGGCACATTATACATTTTCGACCAGGGAGCAGATACGTCGCCATAATCCTCGGGGTTGAGAATACCAGAAGAATTGCCTCCTACACCGAAACCGAAACCTGCAAATCGGAAGTATGCGGACCCGCCTGCATTGTCACTGTAAAAACAAAACAGGAAATAACCCGCGGCAACACCCGTGCCGCCGGCAAGTTGGCCTAAGCAACAGACTTGCCAGTCGGAGGTTCTTTTTGTCCAATCCATTATTTAATTATTTAATTATTAAAACCGCTTTTTTACGCGCAGGCTGGCAACTTATTTCCATTGTTTCTCATGGGAAGCGTCGCCTACGGAAACTTTCTTGGCGGATATATTCAGCGTAATGGTCATCGGCATCGTGGAGTTGGCATTGAATGATTCTGAATATCCGACACAGTAACCCTCTTCAAATTTCACTTCCTTTAAGGTGCCATCTCCGTCAGCTTTTTGGAATGCGATACTTCCGTCTTTCTTTCCACTGGGGTCTATCATCCAGCCAATGATGCTGTTGTCGTCCGATGCAGCGATCTGAAGGGAAATAGTACCTCCTACTACGTCGGTAGTGGGTTGGCCTTTTGAATCCAGGCCCTGACCGAAGGAATAATTGCAACTGAGAACGGAAAATTCATTTCCGTCCAATTTGAATTTAGCAGCAAATGAGGCCATAATTGTAAGTTTTAATGTTTAATGATATCTGTAATTAAAAAAATATTGTCCCGGTAAATTAGTTAGCCCAGTCAAATTCATGTCCGGTACCATCCAGTTACACGGTTCCGGCGGGAATAGTTAATTTGATGATGATCGGGCCTGGTCGCTCGAATCAAAAACACTGGCAATAATGATCTCGCCTGCCTTGTTGCCGGATAAGGTTAAAATGGCTTTGGTGGCTGACATGCATTATAAGATTTAAGCTTATTCTCCTACATTTATTGTTGCCTGTCCGATGGTGATGCTGGGAGAAACGACTTGCACTTCCAGAATAGAGTTCTCTTCCGGAGAACTCGGGTCGGAGGTGGCTTTATGCGCCAATGCATATACCGTACATTGGGCATCCTTTACCTTCATACTGAGAAATTTATCACCTGTGCCTGCCAGGTGCAAAACATCAATATCAATCGTATGCTTTTTACCCGACTCCTGGAACCAGGAGGCAAAAAAAGTGTCGCTATCTGTTTCCGCTTCAAACATCATCGTCATATCCACGGTTCCACCTAAAATATTGGATGTGGGAAGCGCGGTGTCGTCCGAGGCCTTCCGGAAAAAGCTGACATTAAGCGAATTGAGTATAAAATCTTTACCATCCGCTTTAATATTCATTACCGTTGACATCTTGTTTTATTTAAATGGTTAAAAATCTTAATTAATCTTTACCAGCCCTCCCTTAATCGTCGTTATCGCATCCCCGCTAACTTCCGTATTAGCGCTGCTTAACTTTGCACTCGCATTGGCCTTCATTTCTGCCGTGGTATCTGCCTCGATACTGATGGATGCGCCTTTGATTGTCGTTTTATTTTGTGCCTTAATCTCAATTTCCTGAGCTTCCAGGGTTAACTTTTGTTTGGCGCTGATGGAAATGTTCTCCTGCGCTTCAATGTTTACTTTTCCATTGGTCTTTAAAGTAATCGCGCCGCTATCCTTAAACTCAATCACAATCGCGGTATCTGCGTTATTCACATTGGTTATCTGTATTTTGTTTTCCCCTTGCTTATCGATCAGCTCGATCAGATTGCCCGCCTTGGTATATAGTGTTTTTTCATCGTTGTTCCCTTTCCGCGAGCGCATCCCGTCTTTTTTGGGATAGAGACTGGTCATGATAAAAGGCGATTCGGGTTTATCCATTTCATAACCAACCACCACCTGGGCTTCTTTTTCCGGTATGAACTGCATGCCCTTCCGGTCATCACCACCGGTATAAAAACTTCCCACACGGATCCATTCAGAATCCCGGTCATTGCCCGGCCAGTTAAACGCGACTTTTACCCGGCTCAATTTATCCGGATCATTATTGTCTGTGACCGTTGCCAGCTCCGGTTGCCCTGTCGGATGTTTGATGCAGGGATTAACCGGAGGGAATTTGGCTGTTTCAGGAACCGCTTTAAACACATTGGAATAATTTCCATTATTATCTACGGAATGGGTTATCTCCGTGATCCGGTATTTACCCACACTTTCCTTGCTGCCCCGGCCACCTTTTTCCGGTCGGGTCGCGCTTACATTGATCACACTTCCAACCGTCAGGTCCGGATTTTCTCCGCGGCCATGAAATACGATCAGGTTACTGGCAATGCCGGACCGCCGGAATTTGATCAATTCATCCAGTTCATTCTGGTTATACACCGGCTTACCGGCTATCATAAGGGCTTCCTGGCTAAAAAGGTTCTCGGATTCATCGAGGGCGAATTTGCTGAGTTGCCCTAACCCTTCCACGGCTTGTCCCGATGATTTGCCTTTATAGAACTGGTCTTGCATATAATCATATCCGGTCATATTAAATTTTGCCGGCATCAGGGTAATGGACATATCAAAGGATTGATTACCATCAATGAGAAAATCTACGTCTTTGCCGTTATTCTCACTCCCCAATATGATTTCCTGACCATTGTAATACAGCCATTCTCCGTATTCCGCTGCCATACGGCTGATAAAAGCAAAGTTGGTTTCGTCATACTGCACTGCATAGGGGATTATATTTTTATTCCGGGGATTGAGTTTCTTTTTGATGAGGTTACCCGGATAATCGTTTAAAACCCTATCAAATACCTGTTGCACATTTTTTTTGATGAATGTCCTTCTCAGGGAACAGTCTTCCAGCAACATGGTCGGACTATATCCTTTAATAACAAAAACGCTTGAAAAATCAGACAAATTAGACAGAATGATCTCTGTGACAATACCTTTAAATTGGAAATCAAATGAGGTTTTCTTAGAGACGGGTTCAAAGGATACCGACAGGGTTTTTCCGCAGACATCCTTATGTGAACTCTGAAAAAAGATCTCGTCTTTTTTTTCCAGTTCATTAAACGGCACGGTTATTTCAAAACGATGGTGACGGAACAGGTCCTGAACCA
>JAYVXJ010000717.1:0-4061 GCA_043785285.1 Chitinophagaceae bacterium | reverse complement strand
CTTATTTTAAAGAGACGCTTACACCAAACACAATGGATTTACTTCTGGGATAAAATCCATCTCCTGAAACATTTGTATCTATAAAGGCCTGATTACTGTCTCCGTTTCTGATTTCCGGATCCAGGCCCTCATACGGAGTAATCACAAAAAGATTACTTCCGGTGGCATAAACGCGGAGGCTTTCCAATCCTTTGATATTTTTAAAACTATAGGACAATGTGATATTATCCAGGCGCAGATAGGAAGCATTTTGCAACCAGAGGTCAGATGGTGTTTGAGAACCGATCAACCCATTGGTCAGTGCTTCTTTTGTCACGTTATTACCGGGAAGCCTTGAAATATTGTCTACGATAGAGCGGTAATCATTAAATACCTTTTGGCCGGAAACACCGCGCAAAAATAAATTCAGACCCAGACCACCGTAGTTAAATGTACTGCTGATCCCATAGGTGAACTTAGGGTTAGGATCAGAATAATAGGTTGATGCCGCATTAAAATCCGCCACTTTTGATCCATCCGCAGCATAATAAAGCTGGTTGCTGCTTGTGGTCGGGTCTACCGTTGCGCTGAAACCGGCAAACCTTGGAATATTAAATACATACGGGGCATATCCAACTTTTAGGAAGGTAATTGCATTATTGGCATAACCCCTACCTTCCGCATAACCAACAGGAACTTTATCGGAAGCTATTTTATATCCTGCATATTCACCCGACAAACTGGTGATCTTTGTCCGGGATGTTGTAAGCTGACCACCTACTGACCAGGAAAATTTATTTCCTCTTACCACATCTGCACTTAATTGAATTTCCACTCCCTTGTTGCTTAAATCGCCCACATTTGCCAAAATCGAACTATAAAAGAATGGAGGAACAGGAACGTTATAAGTAAATAGCAGATTCTTCGTTATATCATTGTATACATTAACATTACCGGTCAGGTGGGAATTGAAAAGAGCAAAACTAACTCCGATATTCTTACCATGCCGTTCTTCCCATTTCAGATCAGGATTGGCATTTTGGTTAGGAGTATAGGATTGCGGGTATTGATAAGTGGAAGTGGTTGGATCATAAAACCGGCCGGCTCCTCCCAGGGTTAATAAGGTATTATATGGCCCAATCGCATCCTGGTTTCCTACTACGCCTATTCCAGCATTGATCTTAAGTTCATTGATCCAGGTAGTATTTTTCAGGAAATTTTCCTGACTCAAACGCCAGGCCACCGAAGCTGATGGAAAATTAGCCCAGCGGTTGTTAGCTCCGAACTTTGACGACCCATCCCTTCTTATGCTCACTGTAGCATAGTATTTTGCGTTATAGTTGTAAGCTACCCTTCCCAAAAATGAAACAATTTTAAATTGTTCCTTATAAGAACCAATGGAGTTTAAGGCAGGATTACCACCTCCCAGATTATTATCGTTTTCCTGACTGATCAGATAGTTACGACCACTGGCTCTAAAATTTCCATTTGTAAAATCATTGTATTCATATACTACGGTGGCGCTTAGATTATGCTTTCCGAAATCGCGCAGGTAATTAAGGTGGATGTCTCCCTTTTTAGAATCCTTATAAGCACTGGTCTGGCGGGCATTATTGATATTTCCAACACCCGGTAAAACGGGCTGGAAATATTCCGATTGAAGGTTATAATGTGAACGGGAACCGAGTACCCCCAGTTTCAGTCCGTGGATAATTTCGTAGTCCACACTTCCATATAACTGGGTCAGGTATTCTTTACCGGTATTTGTTTCCAGCATCTGCTGCGATACCGGATTTTGCTGATCAAAATCATAGTAGGCAAAATAAGAGCCATCCGGATTGTAAACCGGATAAGTGGGTGGCGTTGTATTTACATAGTCGAAAATATTATAGTCGGCATATTTCCGGTTATTCTGAGTCGAACTCAGGGAAACCTGAATGTTCAATTTATCATTTAATGCCTTTTGCTGGGCGTTGAAACGTAAACCCAGCTGCTCTTTGCCGGTATTGATTACAATCCCATCCTGGTTCGTGTAGTTTAGGGAAGCACGATAATTAAATTCGCCCGTACCGCCAGAAACGGCTAAATTATGACTTTGGGTAAATGCCGTTCTGGTAATCACATTCTGCCAATCGGTATTCGCTCCCTTATCGAGTCCGTCGATGGTAGACTGGTCAATGCCGGGAATATTTTTTACCGCTTTTCGCCATTCATGGGCGCTAAGCAGATCCAATTTCTTAGAAAGTTTATCCGATCCCACATAACCATTGTATTCTACTTTTATCTTACCTGCTGATCCTCTTTTCGTGTTAATAATAATCACGCCATTGGCACCCCTTGATCCATATATTGCTGTAGCCGATACATCCTTTAAAATGTCAAAGGAAGCAATATCTCCCGGAGGTATGCTACTGATCTGATTATTGTCGTCCAGGGGAATACCATCAACCACGATTAAAGGCGCCTGGCCACCACTTAGAGAAGTTTGCCCACGCAAACGGATGATCAGATTTCCGTTGGGGTCTCCTCCGGGTTGAGTAATTACCAGGCCCGCTACTTTACCCTGAATCTGCTGCATGGGGTTTGAAATAACGCCGGGACTAAAATCTTTAGAACCCACATTCGTGATGGCACCTGTAACATCTCTTTTCCGGGCGGTTCCATATCCGATTACCACCACATCATTCATTGATTTGTTGTCGGCAACCATCGTCACTTTAATTTCTGTTCTGCCTTCGATCTCAACCTCCTGCTCCACATAACCAACTGAACTTACGATTAATGATTTAATACGGGTGTTTACATTTAATTTAAACACGCCGTCCTTATCAGCTGTAGTACTTACAGCGGATCCCTTTGCAGACACGGTTGCGCCCGGCACCGGGTTATCCTTGTTGTCGGTGATTTTACCTGTGATGCCAATCGTTTGTGAATAGGCTATAAATGTAATAGAAGAAAAAAGAAAAAGGAGTAAACTCTTTTTAAGGAACTGTTCAATAGGCATAGTTAATCGTTTTGGTATTTTCTAAATGGTCTCGTTAAGAAATCAGGCAATACGTACAATTTATACCAGTATAAACTGGTATACAATATTAAATCCATTTTTTAATACCTGCAAAATTTTTTTTAATACCTTTTGAAAGAAAATTTATGGGCACTGAAATACCCTCATCCATCCGCTGAAACGGCTTGTCAGCTGGAAAAACAACGATATGGCGGCAGGGGAAAAAAGGAACCTGGGTCGGTACACGTTGAGGCGTTTTAATAGATGAATAAGGGGGCAATAAAGATTGCCCCCGTTTCAATTGCTTAAACCATAAAACCTGAATGCAGTTGGCAGATGATACCGCGTAGCATGTATGAATAATCAAATATAATACATCTTATTATATTCCAGTATATACCAGTACATTTTTTATTACTTTTCTTCCCGATCTTCACTTTAATTCGATTGATTCCGCAGTTTCCCATCCGGGCGGACTGGCCTCATCCGCGAGGGTATTCGGAATACATATTGGCAATCTCCTTGTTTGATATAAGAACCGGCTATGCTGCGCAGGTAATATTCCTGCAGGAAATCGGGTGTTATTTTTACTTTTTGGGAGGCGACCATAGAAGCCGAGAAATAGCCCAGTGCCCGGTCGCCGGAATCGGCCAGGTTATAAATATTACCCGTCAGCGAAGCAGGAAGCGGATCAAGGATGCTGCCAGTCCGGTTAGTCTGTTCCTGGAAGGTTTGCCAGAATTCATAAGCCGACCGGCTGATGGAGTACTGATTCACTTGTATGAAATGAACCCCCATCCAGTATATTGGAGAATAAAATACGGGCTGCATAATCTCGTTCCCATCCGTAAACTGGTCAGCGAAAATATTGATCGGATCGTTCGACAGATACTGAACGCAAAATGCATAACAACTGCATTCCATGCCACAGGGTGGAGAACCAAGACTGCAAGGCGCTCCAGAGGATCTCCTCGGAATATACCCGGATGCCGTCCACCGGTAATAATTCTGTATTCCGGCAGGATCATGGGTATGAACGGACACAATCAACTGGGTTGGCCGAATATCAGTAATATAA
>JAYVXJ010000716.1:0-4063 GCA_043785285.1 Chitinophagaceae bacterium | reverse complement strand
TCCCGCTCCGCCGCTGCGGGTGCGTGGGTGGATAAAAGGTACACCGGTTCAAAGATTCGAAAAAGGCAACGTGTATGTGGTGGAGTTCTGGGCAACCTGGTGTAAACCTTGTATTGCAGCAATGCCTCATCTCTCCGCCTTAGCCGTTGAATACAAGGATAGGGTCACCATTTTGGGTATTGATATCTATGAAAAGAAAACCACTTCCATGGATAAAGTAAAAGCTTTTGTCGACAGCATGGGGCATCGGATGGATTATCATGTGGCGGCAGAGGATAGCAATTTTATGGTGGCTGGCTGGTTCGATGCTTCGGGAGAGCGGGGCATCCCCAAGTCTTTTGTGGTAAATTCAGACGGAAGGGTGGCCTGGATCGGACACCCTAAAGGAGGGCTTGCTGAAGTTTTGCCCAAAATAGTGAACAATACCTGGGATATAAAAGAAGCATTGGCCAAACGGAATTTTGACAAGCACTTAGCAGAGCTGGATCAGGAAGCAAATTACGAATTGATGAGGTACAAGGGCGATCCTTTTAAGCCGGGTGATCTTGGGAAACCGGATTCAGCCCTTTTAGTGATTAATGAAATAGTCAGAAACGAGCCGAAGTTGAAATACGCAACTTTCATTGCTTATAATACCTTTTCTTCGTTACTCAAAACGAACCCGAACAAGGCCTATGAGTATGGCAAAGAGGTGCTGGTGACATCTACCTATGAGAATCCGCTCTATGGTCTCATTATTGAAGATATCAAGTGGTATTCAGACAAATTAAACCTTCCGGCAGAAATTTACCAGTTAGGTGCTGAAGCTTACCAGGCGGATATTGATCACTACCCGGAAAGTGTTGACATTCCCAACACTTATCACAAAATGGCAGAGTGGTATTGGCGTGCAAACGATAAATCAAAAGCGATAGATGTCCAGCAAAAAGCTATTGAAGCGCTGAAAAGCAAAAAAGACTTTTCCGCGACCGATATGGCTGCATTTGAGTCCCGGCTTCAGCAATACAAGAACATGTAGCTGGAAGACGAAGGTTTTCCTCCTTATCTATAAGCTTCCCTAAATTCGGCCAGATTAAGGCAGGCTTCTCAGTTAAAAGGCAGTGATCTGTTTCCACCTTAACAGGAAATTCACTAATATTTTTTTCATTAATATTTCTTGTTTTGCGAATTTTCGCAGTTGGTAAGGATGGTAAAACTTAGAATGCTGAATTGTTAACTTAAGACAGTAGATATGCTGACAATCCTTCCATATAGGCCTAAAAAAAGACCCCGGTTAAGGAGTCTCTTTTTGAATCAATAAAATTTAGGGAACCTAGAACCTGTTCCCCTTAAAGTACCCAAATCCTCTGTAACCCGCTACCACGCTGGTATTTCCGTGACCCTCATCGGGCGGATGTCGAACCACTTTTTGAATGATTTAAAACCGTTAGCTTCTCTTTCTGCCTGATTATTTTTGTTATCATGTGAGTTAAGTTTCTGATTTTCAGGCAAGACTGGATCATATACAGTCTAGGGGCTTACCCCTATTGCGAAGTATTATAATTTATCAATATTGCTCTTTATTCTGCCCAGCAATTTATCAAAATCCGGCTGGCCATTGAAGTACAGTGCTTCTGTCTCTTCATAGCTCTTTTTGAACGTGGCTCTAATTTCCGGATCGCTCAGTAAAAAGGCTTCATTTTTTGCAATCGGAACTACCAGATCCTGTTTTGGAAATCGATCAATTTTGTGTTTTTCATATTCCGTTGTGCCGACAAATTGCTGAACTTCCGGATTGTTCAATAAACAGTACACGTCATAATATTGTCTCATTAAATTCGGCTGGAGAACAGCACTGCCTTGATATTGACGGAATTTAGTGACTATGGTCTGCAGTTTTTCGACAAAAGTATATCCCGGATGGTAACAAGCGATATCTATTGCCCGGTTATCAATGAATTCGATTCCTGGTATTGTTAAAGCTCTGTCATATGCCCAGGAACTTATGGTCAACCGGTTGTAAGGCGTAACGGTATCAAAGCCTGCCTCTAATAGAATGCCTTCCTTGACGCCTGATATGCCTGCTGTTTTGCTTTCATATAGTAGTCTGATTCCGCCATTGCGGAACGTGTTTGTATTATCAAAGGCATGGTCGCGTTCATTTGAAATGACTCCAGCTATTTTAATTTCTTTTGCCAGCCAGTCAAAATACTTCCTTCTGGATTCTTTTTGACTTGGCTTGTTCTTATTCGGATTTTCTTCAACGTTCAGTTTTGGAGGAGGTTTAATATGAATATCTATATCCTCGGAAAAACGGTCAATGATTTTATATCCTTTGGATAATGAGGTCCCGCCTTTCAACTCAAAGTCAAAGCCCTGTTTCCGAAGACCGAACAAGACGTGCATGAGCCAATAATCTTTTTCAATCAGTGCGGGCTGAATACTTTTCTCATCTGCCAGAATATTCAACAGATCCGAAAAATCTTTGTGGTTATGGAGATAGTCAGAAGGCATTCTGATGGGCCTCTGCATTTGTGAATAAAGGCATTAGTATATTCTTTGCTTTTACGTTGCCATATTCCGATACCGCATCCTTTAGCTTTTTTTTATTCATCTGACGGACTTTAACCGCAACATTCTTTAAGACTTCTGATTGATCTTCAGCTAAGGTTTCGAGGTTATTCACCAGGTCCACCAATAAAAACTCCTCCGTTTCCTTTTTAGGAAAATGAGGTTTTATCCGGAAATTGAATTTTCTGTTGCCCAGTTTAAATTCACCGTGGCGCTTATGATTATAAACCGTCCGCTGATTATACAGTTGTGTTGTTCCGACGCCCAGGCTATTATACGCGTTCGGAGATGTCAGAAGGAAACGATCATCCTTTAAAAAGCCGCGAACCAGCTCGGCTTCGTCGGGGGGCGTTTTACCAAATATGGTTTCTTTCGGAAAATAATAGAGTCCCTGGGATAGCTTTTGCAGTGTCCCTTCGGTAGTAAGTTCCTCCAGATGCCGATCCACTGATTTAGACCATTTCGTCAGATCATCCCGGCGGTAAACCTTACCCCTTTTTAAATGTTTTTTAAGTTCATCCAACTGTGCCATGACTCATTCTCTTGTATGTAAATCTAACATTTATTTTTTATTTTGCAAGTATTTTAATGTAAATTCCATGCATATTTTGTGCTATTGTCTTTTAGGTTGCGTTCATATAGTATTAACATTCAACAATATATACAATATTCCACTCTTAAAGGAGAAAATTTTAAAATTACGTCCGTTATAATAGTGAACCGCAGCCAATTCTGAAGAATGAAATTACAAACTGGATATGGAATGTTATACCTACTGAAGCATAAGTACTTCATATCCTCATTATTTAAGGAAACGAAATCCCCATTTCTATTTGAAAAGTTCCCTATTTCTTGTTTTGCGAATTTTCGCAGTTGGTAAGGATGGTAAAACTTAGAATGCTGAATTGTTAACTTAGGACAGCAGATATGCTGACAATCCTTCCATATAGGCATAAAAAAAGACCCCGGTTAAGGAGCCTCTTTTTGAACCAATAAAATTTAGGAGTTTACCCCGCTATTTACCCCAATCCTCTGTAACCCGCTACCACACTGGTATTTCCGTGACCCCGCTCGGGCTCGAACCGAGGACCCAAAGATTAAGAGTCTTTTGCTCTACCAACTGAGCTACGGAGTCAGATTTTAAAATCGAGTCGCAAATATACAGGGAATTTATTTTGCCAGAAATTTTTAGCCCTTATCTTTGCCCTCCTTTTGAGGGAGCATAGCTCAGCTGGTTCAGAGCATCTGCCTTACAAGCAGAGGGTCCGCGGTTCGAACCCGTGTGCTCCCACTCAATAATGACAAGGGTTTCAGAAATTTCAACTTCTGGGACCCTTTTTCATTTGATACATGATTTGACACATGTTCTTAAATCCCCTTTGTGGATAAATAGTTTTTTAGGAACTTTGTATGGTACAAAGCGACAGTCCCTTTAATTTTTACGGCGAGGACAACATAGGCGTGAAATGTTTTTTAAGTACTCTACATCTCTGTTTAGCCCCGAATTTCCAAA
>JAYVXJ010000715.1:0-4064 GCA_043785285.1 Chitinophagaceae bacterium | reverse complement strand
GGTTCCTCCCGGCAGGTTGTTGTACCGGAGAATTATAATACGCATACGTGCTGATCTGTACCTGGTCGCCGGCCATCACTTTCAATACCAGGGAAGGGCCCACTTTGGCATTGATGCCCGTGGATGCATTGAGCCGGGATACATAATGATTGCTGGTATCCGTGTCGAAGGCAGTGGGTTTCGCAAACACCCTTCTCAGCGGATCATAGACATTTTTAAACAGAGCCTGCACTACGGCGCTGTCTTTGGTCTCCATCGTGGCGGCGTAAGTGGCCGTATCGCGGCCTTCCGTGAGTACCGTACGGACATTACCTAAATGATCTTGGATAAAATAATCATACTCATAAGCATAATAGATCGTGCCTGTGCTGCTGTTCACCTTCCGGGCATATCTTATCCTGCCACCTTCTTCCAGGATATACTGCAGCGTATCGTTCATGTACACAAATCCGTTCAGGTAGACAAAATTCCTGATTGCAGGGTTCGCTCCGGGCGTATAGTCATTAATCTGTTTGCGCAACTGAACGCCACTGGCATCGTAATAGTAGTGAATGCCTGCATGGCCATTGAGAGAAATGGAATCGGGCTTATCCAGAAAATTATAAACCGCTCCGGCACCATTGCTGCTGGTGATCATGTGGCGGTTATAATCCTTACTGGTATTTCCGTTGGCATCATAGGCATAATCATCCCCCGTTTGCGTAGAGTCTTTAAAGTCGCCCAGCGGACTGGCATCCGTAATCCCGTCTGATACTTTTTGAAGCTGGTTGCTGTTACCGAAATACTGGTAGGTCAGTGAATCAATAGTTGCTGAGGTACCCGTTTTCAGGCCCCGCTGCTTCATGCTCAGGATATTTCCTCCCGCATCGTAACCGGGGCCGCTCACGGAATAATCCACTTTATCCAGGGTCCAGCTCGTTGATCCGCTATTCTGCTGCGAGAAATCGGATACAGTGAGCCGGTTGATATTATCGTAAGCAAATCCATATGACCGCGCAATGCCATCTCCATATCCCTTCCAGCGCAGGCCGACAGTGCAGGATCTGTTTCTGCCCATTTTTTTGAAGTCTGGCTTCTTCCTTCTGGAAGCGGGAAAGATAGTTTTCCGTTCTCCGTGTAATCTGTCGCTCCAGGCGCTGTTGGCGTTGCGTTATAGTAAGAAATAACCGATCAGAAAGAGCGGAGATATTTTGAATGGATGAACCCCGTGCTGAAGTCCTTTCTTTAAATAGCTGCTGCACCAAAATAAGTATGAAGCACTTCAGGAAGCGAAATGGAACCCATCTGCTGGTTATTTTCCAGGAGGCAGGCGAGGATCCTGGGAAGAGCGAGGGAGCTGCCGTTGAGTGAATGCAGCAATTGCATTTTTCCATGTTCGTCTTTAAACCGGATTTTCATGCGGTTGGTCTGGAAGGTTTCGAAATTACTTACTGAGCTTACTTCCAGCCATTTTTCCTGAGCGGCACTGAATACTTCAAAGTCATAGGTGATGGCAGAAGCAAAGGACATATCCCCGCCACAAAGCCGGAGAATACGATATGGAAGATTTAGTGATTGCAGTAATTTCTCCACGTGAATCACCATTTCTTCCAGCGCATGGTAACTTTTATCCGGATGAACAATCTGCACGATCTCTACTTTGTCGAACTGATGCAGACGATTCAATCCCCGCACATCTTTTCCATAACTTCCTGCTTCTCTTCGGAAACAAGGCGTGTAAGCAGTCATTCTGATGGGAAGATCATTCTCTTTCACAATAACATCCCGGTAGATGTTGGTTAAGGGCACTTCCGAAGTAGGAATGAGAAAAAATTTATCCTCCGTAACAAAATACATTTGTCCTTCTTTATCCGGCAACTGACCGGTACCAAAAGCACTTGCTTCATTCACCATCAGCGGCGGCTGATATTCTGTAAACCGGGCTGCCGTATTGTAATCCAGAAAATACTGGATCAACGCTCTTTGTAAACGAGCGCCTTTGTTGATATACACGGGAAATCCACTTCCGGTTAATTTATTCCCCAACTCAAAATCAATGAGATTATATTTTTTGGCGAGATCCCAATGGGCCAGGGCATTTTCAGGAAGTTTCGGTCGCTCCCCGCCTTCCCGCACCACCACATTATCTTCCGGTGTTTTTCCTGGCGGCACTTCCCTGGCAGGCAGGTTCGGCAGAGAGACCATCAGATCATACAGCTGCTGATCCAGGCTATTCAGTTTTCCCTGCAAAGGAGGAATAGAAGCTTTGAGGGAGGAGACTGCCTGCTTTTTTTCTTCCGCCATGGCCTTATCTCCTTTGGCTATCCACTGACCGATTTCTTTAGAGATCGTGTTTAATTGAGCTTGTGCGGATTCAGCCTGTAACTGCAGCTTTTTACGTTGCTCATCCACAACAAGAATGAAATCTATGATGGCTCCGGCGTCCAGATTTTTTACGCTTAACCGTTCCTTCACGAATTCCGGATTCTGCCGGATGACCGCTAACTGTAACATGAACCAAAAATTTTGGCAAAGGTAACAGATGCGCGGATAGATTCCCTTGCCGGGTTATCTTTGCCGGATGGATGGTAAAGAAGATATTCAGCTCAGGTGGTGGGCACTGGAGGCAAAATTGATGGAGCGCTTTGGGAAGAAGCCGGACATGGAAGCCATTCTTTTTCTGGTTGGTATTCAGGAATTGGGCGAGGTCAGGGAGAAATTTACCAAAGAACAAAAACAGGATCTGATGCATGTGGCTGTATGCAGCCTGTTTGCCCAAAGCGGTTATTATGAACTGGAGAAAGTGGATGAAGAAGGATGGCCGCACTTCCGGCAATTGAAAGGATTGCCCATAATGAATGTGATTGAACAGGAAAATTTCATGAAAGATCACCTGTTGCTCTACTTTGAAAAACAGGAACCAAACTAAACCGGAAAGATCCTGCTTTCCGGATGAGGGATATACAAATCCTTCTATATTTGCAGCAGCCTATTTTGCAACACTAAATAAATTTATTGCATGAGCTTTCCCAAAAACCTCCGCTATACAAAAGAGCACGAATGGGTCCTTCTGGAAGAGGGACATACCGCTATTATCGGCATTACGGACTATGCGCAAAGTGAACTGGGGGATATCGTTTATGTGGAAGTGGAAACCGTTGGGAAAACGCTGGAAGCCGGCGCCATTTTCGGAACTGTGGAAGCCGTAAAAACGGTATCCGATCTTTTTCTTCCCGTCGCCGGAACTATTGCCGGGTTAAACCCGGAGTTGGCCAAAGCGCCTGACCTCGTAAACAGTGACCCATACGGAAAAGGATGGATGATCAAACTTACCGTAACAGATCCCTCCCATATCAATGACCTGCTGGATGCGGATGCCTATGCCTCTATGGTCGGTTAATTCAGGCTGGTATAATTTTTTATATACTAGTATTCTTGAGTTTAACAACAACATATAATGAGCAGGAACTGGTCATGGCCTTAAAAACCAGGAATAATCAGGCGTTTGAATATCTTTATGATCACTACAGCGGCTCCCTTTACGGCATTATTCTACAAATCGTTCAAAATTCCACATTCGCCAATGACGTGATGCAGGAGGTTTTTGTGAACATCTGGCGAAAGATCGAAACCTATGATCCGGCAAAAGGAAGATTGTTTACCTGGATGCTTAATATCAGCCGGAATGCCTCCATAGACCTGCTCAGATCCAGGAATTATCAGAACAGTCAAAAAAACCAGGAATTGACAGATAGCGTATATGGAAGTGACCAGGTGACCCAAACCAGCACAGACAGCATCGGCTTAACAAAATTTCTGGTAAAACTTCGGCCTGATCACCGTGTTTTGATAGAACTTGCTTATTTTAAAGGCTACACGCATGAAGAGATTGCGAAAATTCAGGATATTCCGTTGGGAACGGTTAAAACACGAATAAGGAATGCATTATTGCAATTAAGAGAATATCTAAAATAAATGAAAATCCAGGAATACATAATAATTGAATATCCAGGAATACATATCGAGTGGAATTATTGAAAGCTATGTCCTTGGGCTTGCCAGCCCCGAGGAGGGGATAGAGTTTG
>JAYVXJ010000714.1:0-12843 GCA_043785285.1 Chitinophagaceae bacterium | reverse complement strand
CTACGGTGGCAAAGGCATGTATGGAGATGCAGTGCACCAGGCGGTGATTGCAGCCGGAGATAAGGAAAGTGGTATTAGTATTCATTATGTAGATGACCAATATGATCACGGACAGATTTTTTTCCAGGCCCGGTGTACTGTTTCGGATGAAGACAGCCCGGAGACGCTGGCGCAAAAGATCCATGCCCTGGAACATACCCATTATCCGGAACAGATCGCCCGGTGGATCGAATCCAAATTATCGTTAAACTCTTAATTTTTTGATCCCTTCGTCCTATTTTGTCGTCCATTTACGCTAAAATAAACCTTATTGCTCTTTTTTTACGCATATTTTAGGAAATGGATTTTACCGGGAATCCTTGTTTTTCTGGCTGTGCAGGCCAGCGGACAAGAAGTGACTATCCGTGGAACTGTTTTTAATATGTATCGTACCCACCCGCTGGAAGCCGTGAGTGTTGTATCTAGTACCGGCAGGGGAACCACCACCGATGTCAATGGAAATTATGCCATCCGGGTGAATGAAACCGATTCTCTGCGCTTTTCCTATCTCGGCAGAGCAACCCAGATGTTTGCTGTTAAAGATATGAACCACACAACAGGTTTCGATATTGCCCTTCATGTACATGCTGAGGAACTGAATGAAGTCCGGGTGGCCCCCCGCAATTATCATATGGACTCTTTACAAAACCGGATCGACTACCAGAAAGCTTTCGATTACAGAAAACCCGGTCTGTCCCTGACCAGTCCCGAAAGCGGCCTGGGCGTGGGATTTGACCTGGATGCCATAATCAATATGTTCAAGTTCCGGCAAACCCGTCGTGCCCTGGCCTTTCAGGAGCGCCTGATGGAAGATGAAAAGGATAAATTTGTTGATCACCGGTTCAGCCGCTACATCGTAAAAAAAATCACCCACCTGGACGGAACCCTCCTGGATTCCTTCCTGGTCGCTTACAAACCCTCCTATCAATTTACAAAAACAGCGAGTGATTATGATTTCTTCGATTATATCAAACTGGCGTTTGAGGAGTTTCAGATCAGCAGTGAAAGTCAAAGGAATCCGGGGAGGTTGAGGAAAGATAATTGAATGGTGGTTGCCGGATCTCAGGTGTAAATTGACACATAAAGTCGGTCATCCGTCATCCGTCAACGGTCAACGCTCCTCTCAATGTCAATTCCCCATTGTAAATTGTACTGTGGTTCTTCTCCGACATACAAGATTTCTGAAAGCTGTTTTTTTTTATAGCATCTCTGCTTTTGGCGGACCTCAGGGACATTTAGGTATGATGATGAAAACCTTTGTGGGCGGCCGCAGAGATGTTACGGAAGAAGAACTGATGGACTATAACGCGTTCTGCCAGTTGCTTCCCGGCGCATCGTCTACGCAGGTTCTTACGCTGATTGGTTATAAAAGAGGCGGTATTCCGCTGGCGGTACTTACGTTGATCATCTGGATCACACCAGCCTGCATCATCATGGGATTTTTCTCCTTCTTCATTGAATTCATGAGTCGGAAAAACATGCCGGTTGATTTGTTTAAATTCATACAACCCATGACGGTGGGCTTTCTGATATATGCGTCCTGGAAAGCATTTAAAGTATCGGTTCATAATACCATTACCCATTGTATTCTGTTAGGAGCCACCCTGGCTACTTTTTTCCTGTTCAAAACCCCCTGGATTTTCCCTATCGTAATCGTACTCGGGGGCGTGATCACCAACCTGAGCAGCAAACGTATTCCGCAGGTGGAAGTGCTTACCCGAAAAATCAAGTGGGCCAATATCTGGCTCTTTGCTTTTATATTTATCCTGGCAGGGACAACGAGTGAACTGGCCAGAAAAAATAACTGGCCGCACAGAAGACCCATCAATCTTTTTGAAAATACGTACCGGTTCGGCAGTCTGGTGTTCGGGGGCGGACAGGTATTGATTCCGCTCATGTACGAACAGTTTGTGGCGCGGCCGGAATCCCAGAAGCTGATAGAGCGAAATCCAAATGTGGTTAAAATAGACAAGGCCGAATTCTATACCGGAGCCGGCATGGTGCGGGCTATACCCGGACCTGTTTTCTCCGTTTCCTCCTATATGGGCGGCATCGCCATGAAGGATTCCGGCATACCCATGCAGGTCCTGGGCTGCATCATCGGCTCCATCGCTATTTTTTTGCCCAGCGCCCTGTTGGTGCTTTTCTTTTTTCCCATCTGGTCGAATCTTAAAAAATATGCAGCTGTTTACCGCGCTTTAGAAGGTATTAATGCTGTGGTGGTTGGAATTATGGTTGCCGGCAGTTTATATATGACCAAGGATTTCACTTTCTCTAATAATCTGATCCTGAGCCTGGAGATCGCGGTGACGATCATCACTTTTCTACTGCTCAAATACAGCCGGCTCCCTTCTCCCGTGATCGTTTTTATCTGCCTGCTGCTCGGATGGTTTATTTAACTCCGGATTTCGTAAATTAATCCCGTTGTTCAAGGTTATTTTTGTTCCTCATTTTCCGTCTAATCAGAATAGTGCCTATTGAGTAAAAGAAAAATACATATCGGCCTTGTTGGAAACCCGAACAGTGGAAAAAGCTCCCTTTTTAATGCCCTGACAGGCATGAATCAGAAAGTAGGCAATTTCCCCGGCGTAACCATTGATAAAAAAACCGGCTCGAGCGATCTGGCACCCGGCCATGCCGCCAGCATCGTGGATCTTCCCGGAACCTATAGTCTTTACCCTAAACGGTCAGACGAATGGGTAACCTATAAGGTGCTGCTGAATCAGGATGATGAAGTGAAAGTAGACATGGTGATCCTGCTGGTAGATGCCAGTAACCTGAAAAGAAATTTGTTGTTCTCGTCCCAGATCATCGACCTTAAAATTCCGGTAGTGATCGCCCTGACTATGATGGATCTCGCCGCGAAAAAAGGCATCGAAATTGACGTGCCCGGACTGGAAAGAGAACTCGGCGTGCCGGTAGTGCCCGTCAATCCCCGTAAGAACAAGGGTATTGCCCAATTAAAAAAGATCATTGCCCAACGGGCGCTCCAACTCAACCATGCTCCCGTACGCGATTTTATTTCGAACCGCGCCCTGGCACATGATGCCGTTTCCCAGCTCAAACAGGTTTTCCCAGATATCAGCGATTATGCCGCATTGCACTACCTCATCAACCACGAGGGACTGCATTTTCCGCCCGATCAGCATACCCGTATTGAAGGCATTGAAGAAAAAAATCAATTCAATCATACCCGGGTGCAGGCAGAAGAGATCATGCAACGCTATGCACGTATCAAACAGGTGATGCAGTTGACGGCTACCGAGCCCGACCCGCTGCAAAAAGCGCTATTCACAGAACGGCTCGATAATATCCTGCTTCATCGCGTATGGGGTTATCTGATTTTGCTTTCCGTGCTCTTTCTTCTTTTCCAGAGTGTATTCTGGCTTGCGCAGTTTCCGATGGACGGGCTCGACTGGACCTTCACCAGAATGAGTACCTGGGTTTCGTCCCAGCTGCCCGACGGATGGTTCCGCGACCTGATGGTAAATGGTTTGCTTGCCGGACTCAGCGGCATCCTGGTTTTTATTCCACAGATCATGATCCTGTTCGGACTGATCACCGTGCTGGAAGATACCGGATATATGGCCCGCATCAGCTTTCTAACGGATAAGCTTATGCGAAAAGTTGGGTTGAACGGCAAAAGCGTAATGCCCATGATAAGCGGCTTCGCCTGCGCCGTGCCGGCCATTATGAGCGCCCGGAATATTGAAAACAAAAAAGAAAGATTACTTACCATACTGGTTACGCCGTTGATGAGTTGCAGCGCGCGACTGCCAGTCTACACCATGCTGATTGCCCTGGTGGTTCCCAATTATCGCGTACTCGGGTTTTTGAATGCACAGGGACTGGTGATGATGGGATTGTATCTGATGGGCATGGTGGCCGCTCTGGTGGTTTCCTATGTGGCTAAACGATTCATTCATTCCACAGAGAAAAGTTTTTTTATCCTCGAACTGCCGATGTACCGCGCACCCCGCTGGAAAAATGTGGGCATTACCATGGTCAGCAAAGCCAAAATATTCGTGCGCGACGCGGGAAAAGTAATCATCGTAATCAGCATGATCCTCTGGGGACTCAGTACTTACGGTCCGCCGGAACGCATGCGCGCAGCAGCAGCCAGATACAGTGCACCCTCTGAAGCTAAAGCAAAAGGCGCCGCCCTGCTCGAAAATTCCTATGCCGGTATTCTCGGAAGAAGCATCGAACCCGTAATCAAACCCCTGGGCTACGATTGGAAAATCGGAATTGCCCTGATCACTTCCTTTGCCGCCCGCGAAGTATTTATCGGCACCATGGCTACCTTATATAGTGTTGAAGGAGGAAAAAATGCCGACCCGCAGACTCTCCGCCAGCGCATGGCCTCCGCAAGAACAGATGACGGCGCCAAAGTCTACACCCTCGCCAGCGGCGTCTCCCTCATGATCTTCTACGCTTTCGCCATGCAATGCATGAGCACCCTTGCCGTAGTTAAGAAAGAAACCCGCGGCTGGAAATGGCCGATTATTCAGTTTTTATATATGACGGGGCTGGCGTATTTTATGAGCTTGATAGCTTATCAGCTTTTGAAGTGAATTTTGGTTGACGGTTGACGGATCCAGGTGCGAATTCGCACTTAAAGTCGGTCAACCGTCAACAATGCACAATCCGGGTTTCACTCATTCAACGATAAAAGCAGTCTGGTAAAAATTATTCACCCCCCCAATCGCTCGCAGCTTCACATAAAAGGATTCGGTAAAAATCTGGTGGGCAAAGAATTCGTGGTTGGCGACGTTGAATTCATCGAAGAGGATGATATCCCCTTTGTTAATGCAGGGATATAGTTGGGAGAGAACGAAAATGGTGGAAGAG
This sequence comes from Chitinophagaceae bacterium, assembly GCA_043785285.1. Lineage (GTDB taxonomy): Bacteria > Bacteroidota > Bacteroidia > Chitinophagales > Chitinophagaceae > Puia. The sequence continues at coordinate 7,953 of JAYVXJ010000714.1, read as the reverse complement.
AAAAGATCGGCGTCCAGGTGAATGAGTTTGGGTTTACTTCGGAGCAATTCTTTGTTGCTTTCGATGAAGGGGTTGAGGCTGTGCTGGAAGATGCCCTTTTCAAAACCGGCACGTGGATCGTCTGAAATTACTTCGCCGGGGCTGAAGGCCATGGCGCCTTTTTTGAATCCACCCCAGTCTTCAGGAAGTCCTTCGAATGTATCAAATCCACGAAAAATGGAGTCCGGATGGGTGTTTTTCTTCAGCCACCAGAAAAAAGAACTGCCGGAAGCCACACCGAATTCCAGGTAGACCAGCTCCTTTTTGTCCAGGTTGTACTCAGCAGCAACGGCCTCATATAATTTGAACCGCTTGGGATAATCTCGCTTCCAGGAATAGAAGTCATTGATTAACAAGGGGGTTTTATTGGTTTTGGCGATCCATCTTCTTAAAAGATTAAAATTCCTGGTGAAAAGAAACAAATGATTGAACGGGGAGAAGATCCGCAGGATCCCGCTCCATAGCAGGAAATCCTTAAAAAATTTAATAAGTCTTAGTTTCATTATGCGATGAAGGGCGTAAAAATAAGGGATTCCGGCTGAACTGCTCTGCCAGGTATGTAGAAGTTTAGGATGAGGCTCTGATAACCAGTTGCTTAGAAAAGTAACCCGTAAACGAAACCAAGGGAATGGATACTGGGGAGGGCCTTTTCTGAGAGATAACGATGAACCATTGATTATCAGATAATTAGAAAAAGGGGACAGAGGAATGCAGGGATTTGGCAATAAAGAATTAGATTTACAAACGCTATAAAAAAAATAAGGTCACCCGTAGAAACGGCTGACCTCTAACGATTGCTTGCCATATGAAAAAACGTAGTATTCTTTTTTTAGCGAACTGAGTACTGCAGGTTTTGATTCTCTTGGCCTCTACCGATTCTTGCTCTACCGATTGCCTGCCTTATTCTTTTTCTCACTTGCTGTCACAAAATTAAGGTGGTTCATGATTCATTTAAAACCATCTTATCCTGGTTTTAATCATGCCAAAAGCATTAATTTGTTTGCAAAAGCAGTGCCGGGACTGTGTTTCAGCAAAATTTATTAATGATGGCCAACCGTTCAACGGACATTTTATTTCAACTTATAAAGTCACTGGAAAAGTCGGAAAAACGACACTTCAAGTTATATATCAAGCGTAGTTCCGGTAACGAAGACCTTAAGATCATTCAGCTTTTTGATGCGATGGACAAAATGCAGGAGTATGACGAAAAGGTTCTGCTGAAAAAACTTTCCTTTTCCAAACCCCAGCTTTCCAATTTAAAAACACATCTCTACAAACAATTGCTGGCCAGTCTCCGCTTGCTCAAGACAACAGAGAACACCGATCTGCAGTTGAGCGAACACATGGATAATGCGCGCTTGCTCTATAATAAAGGACTGAAACACCAGAGCTTGAAAATCCTGGAACGCGCAAAAGAAATTGCCAAAGCAAATAACAAACTTAATTTTCTTGCACAATTGATTTCCCTCGAGAAAAAAATCGAGACGCTGCATATTACGCGCACTTCGCTGGAAAAAACAATACAGCTTACCAAAGAATCAACGGAGATCAGCAAGCACATCGACCGCGTAACCAAACTTTCCAATCTGGCCCTCCTGCTCTATCGCTGGTATGTGGAGAATGGGCATGCCCGTAATGAAGCAGATGTAAAAAGACTCAAGGAGTTTTTTATACAAAACTCCCTTCCCGATACATCGCACCTCAACGACTTCTATGAAAAACTTTATCTCTATCAAAGTTATAGCTGGCTGGCATTTATCCGGATGGACTTCCTGATGTACTACCGGTACGGACAAAGATGGGTTGATCTTTTCGACGCAGAACCCCTGATGATCTCGGTGGAAACCGGTCACTATGTAAAAGGCATGCACAACCTGCTGAATTCCCTTTTCGATCTGAGGCACTTCAGCAAGTTTAAAGTGATCCTTAAAAAATTTGAAGACTATGCGCAAACGCCGCAGGGAAAACACCATGATAATTTCCGCATCCACACGTTTGTATATATTCATCTCGCCAAGATCAATCAGCATTTGATGACGGGCACTTTTAAAGAAGGGCTGAACCTGGTACCTTTTCTAAATGTGAAGCTGAAAGAATATGGCGACTACATAGATCCGCACCGCATCATGGTGTTCAACTACAAAATCGCCACGCTTTATTTCGGCAGTGGGGATTACAGCACTACCATCGATTACCTGCAGCTGATCATCAATGATCACGTGAACCTGCGTTATGACCTGCAGTGCTATGCCCGTCTCGTGCATTTACTTGCCCACTATGAACTGGGCAACTACGAACTCATGGAATCCCTGAGCAAATCCGTTTACCGCTTCATGTCGAAAATGAAAAACCTCACCGTGGTGGAAGAAGAGATGTTTAAATTCCTCCGGAAAAGTTTTCAGATATCCCGTCGTGAGATAAAGCCGGAACTCGAAAAATTACTCAGTACCATCAAACATCTCGAACACAATCGTTTCGAAACCCGCTCCTTTGCCTATCTCGACATCATCTCCTGGCTGGAAAGTAAGGTGCAGGAGAAGACGATGAGTGAGATCATTTATGCGAAATACCTTTTGCGGAAGAGAAGGTTGACGGTTGACGTAAAAGACGGTTGACAGGTCCGTCAACCGCCGACCTTTTTTTACGCTTTAAGGAGTTTTTCAACAGCCAACTCCAACGTTTCTTTTTTCTTGGCAAAACAAAACCGCAATACCTTATCGTCTTTTCCGGATTGATAAAATGCGGAGACGGGGATAGCGGCTACGCCGTGTTTGGCTACCAATTGTTTGGCAAATTCAAAATCGGGATCGTTGTTGATTTCTTTGTAAGAATAAATCTGGAAATAACTGCCGTGAGTTTGTAGCGGCTTGAATCTGGTTTCGGACATCAGCTGTTGAAAATAATCGCGCTTCTGCTGCATGAAATCCGGAAGTGAAAGATAGTGGTTCTTTTCTTTGAGGAAGGAGGCCATGGCTACCTGCACCGGGCTGTGACAGCTGAAGGCATTGTACTGATGTATTTTCCGGAATTCATTCATCAGCCATTCCGGAGCTACGCTATAACCCATTTTCCAACCGGTACAATGGAAAACTTTTCCGAGGGAAAAGCTAACAAAACTTCTTTCAAATAAATCCGGATAACGGAGTATGGATAAATGGGGAAGACCGTCGAAGGCAATATGTTCATACACTTCATCGGAAAGAATGAAGATGTTGGTATCACGAACCAGCTTGCGCAGTTCTTCAATGTCCTCATAAGAAAGCACGGCACCCGTTGGGTTATGCGGCGAATTCAGCATGATCAATTTCGTTTTTTCCGTTACCGCAGACCGCACTTTTTTCCAGTCGATCCGGTAAGTAGGATATTCCAGCGGGATGGTTATCGGCACGGCCCCATTCACCTGTATGCCGGGTATATAACTATCGTAGGCCGGTTCAAAAACAATGACTTCATCACCGGGCTCAAGTAAAGTAGTAAGGGCAGTATAAATAGCATACGTGCCGCCTGGCGTTATCGTAATTTCTGTATCGGGACGAACAACATGCTGATAGAGATCTTCAATCTTTTCAGCGATGGTCTCGCGCAAAGGAAGATACCCTTCCATTGGCGCATACTGATTAAACCCATCCTTCATTGCCCGCGTCACTTTTTCAATCAACGATTCATCCATAGGAAAATCCGGAAATCCCTGCCCAAGGTTAATGGCTTTCGTCTTTGCAGCCAACGCGCTCATCACGGTAAAAACCGTCGTGCCTGTATCGGGGAGTTTGGATTTGAATTGCATGAATGAAAGAGTTGACGATTAAAAGTTGATGGTTGATGGACTAAATGTCAACCAGTTCTATTATGTACTACCAGCATCCGGCATTAATAGTTGATAGAATTCAGGCATAATATCCCACCTAAGTCCATCAACCATCAACTATCAACCGAAACATCAGCCATCAGTATCCCCCATCAAAGATATTCATCGCCAATGTTCCTCCTCACTTCCGCAACATAATCCTTAATCTCCTGTTCCTTTTCTCTTTTGCAGATGAGCAGGACATCGTTGGTATCTACAATGATGAAATCTTTGAGCCCCTGCAGTACGATCAGTTTGTTATTGCTTGAATGGACGATGGTATCGCGGGCGTCAATAACCATTACGTTTTCGCCGGCGATGGCATTGCCAAGGAAATCTTTTTCGAGGTTGTCGTAGATGCTGTTCCAGGTACCGAGATCGCTCCAGCCGAAAGACGAGGGAATGACGTATACGTTATTCGCTTTCTCCATAATTCCAAAGTCGATGGAGATAGTAGTACAGAGTGGATAAATATGATCGAGGGCTTTTTTTTCTTCGGGGGTGTTGAACGCATCTTTCTCCGCGACAAACACATCGTACATTTCCGGGAGGTAATTTTCAAATGCCCTTATTACGTTTTTCACCTGCCATACAAAGATGCCCGCGTTCCAGAGGAAGTCGCCGCTGGCGAGGAACGTTTTTGCGAGTTCGAGGTTCGGTTTTTCCGTGAAGGTTTTCACTTTGTATACGTTATCACTTACCGTGTGTACTTCGCGCTGGATATAGCCATATCCTGTATTCGGATGAAGGGGCGTGATGCCGAGCGTGATGAGGGCATTGTGTTTATTGACAAAGCTGAGGGCCTCAAGACAAACCTTTTTAAATGCGATCCGGTCGGATACGAGATGATCTGCAGGAGCTACAATCAGCGATGCCAGGGGATCTTTCTGCATCAGCTTGAAAGAAATGTAGGCAATGCAGGGAGCGGTATTCTTGCGGGAAGGTTCTCCCAGAATATTTTCTTGCGGGATATGCGGCAATTGTTCTTTTACGATCTTGATATATTCGTTGGACGTAACGACATAAATATTTTTGGGCTGGATGAAATCGGTGAGTCGCTCAAAAGTAGACTGGATCAGGGTTTGGCCCGTATTTAAAATATCCAGAAACTGTTTGGGAAAATTCTGCCGGCTCATGGGCCAAAACCGGCTACCTATACCACCGGCCATGATCACCGCATAATGATGTTCGTTCATAAAAATAAATCGTTTAGATTATACCTTCCTTAACTAAGTCGTGGATATGAATAAAGCCTGCATATTGATCCCCATCCATCACCAGCAACTGGCTGATGTCTTTCGCCCGCAACAGTTCGAGGGCTTCCACTGCCAGCGCATTTTTTGAAATGGTCGTAGGTGTTGATGTCATGATATCTTTGGCACTCACGTCTTCCTGGTTCACATTTCTCTCTAGCATTCTCCTTAAGTCCCCGTCCGTGATAACGCCGAGTAAATGATTGTTGTCGCCGGTGACAGCGGTGGCGCCGAGGCGTTTTGAAGTCATCTCCATGATCACTTCTTTGAGTGAAGCCTGGGGGCCGACCTTAGGTTTTGCATTGTGAATATAAAGATCATCCACGCGTAGATATAATTTCTTCCCGAGGGTGCCGCCGGGATGAAAGCGCGCGAAATCTTCGGTTCCGAATCCTTTCAGTTCCATCAGCGTGATGGCCAGGGCATCGCCCATCACCATCTGGGCCGTGGTGCTGCTGGTTGGCGCCAGGTTATGCACGCAGGCTTCATCCGGAACAGACACATTTAAAAAGATGTCCGCCTTTTTTGCCAGTACCGATTGATCATTGCCGACCATACCGATGAGCGTATTTTTTTCGCGGGCAAGCAATGGAATCAGCACTTTGATCTCCGGGCTTTCACCGCTTTTGCTGATCAGCATCACGATATCGTTTTCGCCCACCATGCCGAGGTCGCCGTGAATGGCATCGCCGGCGTGCATAAAGGCAGCGGGTGTTCCGGTGGAATTGAGGGTAGCTACGATTTTCTGCGCAACGATAGCACTTTTGCCGACGCCGCTGATCACGAGCCGGCCTTTGGAAGCTGCGATGGCTTCAACGGCACGGACAAACTGGTCGTTGATGAAAACTTCCAGTCCTGCGATGGCAGCGGCTTCTTTCTTAATGATCCGCAGCGCGGAAGTTTGAATGGATCCTGTTGTCATAAGTAAGGCGCAAAATTATGGCATTCCGAAGGCTAAGCAGGTGTTGAAAAGCGAATTTTTAACAAAAATGGCCTTTTAAGGGCGCCTTAAATTTAGTAACTTCGCCGACCTGATTCACAAAACGGAGCCAATTCGTTTATAACTACTGCTTCCCATACCATTTTTTTTCATTAACTTAATGACTTTCCACGCTAAAACGACTGTGTGAAGGAAAACCAACGAGCATGGCAACAACCTCAACGAAGAAAAAAGTAAATACTAAAGCTAAACCCGCTGAAGAAAAAGCATCCAAAGGCATTGTGGATACCCAATTACTGGTTCATCTCCAGGAACATTTTGGCTTTGATGCGTTCAAACAGGAACAGGAAGCCATCATTCAAAACGTATTAAACGGAAAAGATACCTTCGTGATCATGCCCACTGGCGGCGGCAAAAGCCTTTGCTACCAACTGCCGGCCATGATGAGTGAAGGCGTGGCCATTATTGTGAGTCCGCTGATCGCGCTCATGAAAAACCAGGTCGACCTGGTACGGGGCTATAGCGCTAAGGATAATGTGGCGCATTTCCTCAATTCCACTTTAAACAAGAAACAGATTAAGGTAGTCCATAGTGATCTCCTGAACGGACATACCAAGATGCTCTATGTAGCTCCGGAAACACTCACGAAGCAGGAGAACCTGGATTTTTTCAGCGACCTGAAGATCTCCTTTTTTGCGGTTGACGAAGCCCATTGTATATCGGAATGGGGACATGATTTCAGACCCGAATACAGAAGGCTGCGGGAGATCATGGACCTGGTGAATAAGGATGTGCCGGTGATTGCACTAACGGCCACGGCTACCCCAAAAGTGCAGAGTGACATCATCAAGAACCTGGCACTGCGGAATCCCAAAATATTTATCTCTTCTTTTAACCGGCCCAATTTATACTACGAAGTACAGCCGAAAGAGAAAAAGGATCAGACGATCCGCAATATTGTCAAATTCATTTTAGGACATAAAGGAAAGAGCGGCATCATCTACACCCTCAACCGCAAAACCACGGAAGAGCTGGCCGATATGCTGGTGGCCAATGGCATCAAAGCCGTGGCCTATCATGCGGGGCTGGACAGCAAGCTGCGCGCGGAAAGGCAGGACCTGTTCATGAACGAAGACGTGCAGGTGATCGTGGCCACCATCGCTTTCGGGATGGGGATCGACAAACCCGACATCCGGTACGTGATCCATTATAATATACCGAAATCGATAGAAAATTATTACCAGGAAACCGGTCGCGCGGGTCGCGACGGACTGGAAGGCATCTGCGTATTATATTATTCCCATAAGGACGTGCAGAAGCTGGAGCATTTCATGAAAGACAAACCGCTCTCCGAGCGCGAAGTGGGTGCGCAGCTGATCAACGAAACCGTGGGGTATGCCGAGACGGGGGTGTGTCGCCGGAAAGTATTAATGAGTTATTTCGGCGAAGAATATACCGCCGTAAACTGCGGAGAGTGTGATAACTGCCGCCATCCGAAAGAAAGAGTAGAAGCCAAGGACGATGTAGTGAAAGCACTGAAAGCAATCAAAGCCCTGGACGAACGCTTTGCCTCGGACTATACGGTGAATGTGATTGTGGGCAAACTCACGCCTCAGCTGATGATGTTCCGGCATGAAGGGATACCGGAATTCGGAATTGGAAACGAGGATACCGAATACTACTGGAATTCACTGATCCGGCAGATGCTGCTGGAAGACCTGTTGGTAAAAGATATTGAAGAGTACGGCGTGCTGAAGATCACGAAGAAAGGGCAGGACTTTTTAAAGAAGCCGAAATCCTTTCCCATTGTGCTCAACAATGCCTTTGAAGAAGCGAACGCAGAAGATGACGAAGAGCCAGCGGAAGCGGTGCCTGCT
>JAYVXJ010000713.1:0-4067 GCA_043785285.1 Chitinophagaceae bacterium | reverse complement strand
GGTAAATGTGCTAATGTGAGAATGACCAAACCCCGATTGCCCTTTTTTACTTCCACATAAGCCTATTTCCACATTTCCACATTCATCCCTCACCTTCTTTCCCTGAAAAATTCCTTCATCAAAATTGTACATTCTTCTTTAAGGACGCCGGAAACCACAATCGTTTTTGGATGAAAGGGACGTGGAGCCACTCCCAATTGTTCCATAGAAGGGCAGGGGGTAATATATTTCTGATACCCATTTTTTTCATCCAGCCCGCCATAAACAACTTTCTGAATCTTGCTCCAGTAAAGGGCTCCGGCACACATCAGGCAGGGCTCCAGGGTAATATAAATGGCTGCATCCGGTAAATATTTTGAGCCGAGAAAATTAAATGCCGAGGTCATTGCGATAATCTCGGCATGAGCGGTGGGATCTTTTAACCGCTCCACCTGATTATGACCTCGTGCAATAATCCTGTCCTTCACCCTAATCACCGCTCCTACCGGAACTTCTCCCTCAGCATACGCTTTTTTGGCTTCTTTAAGTGCCTGTAACATGAAATATTCGTCGGTCATGGTGCCGTAAATTTCTATTATTAATTGGACTTGCCATACATACTGATCAGTTTGAGCAATACGCCATTCGTCCAACCAAACCCATCTTGTCCACCATATTCCCCACCCCCTGCTTCTTTGGTAATATCTGTTACATTGTATTTTTCCATGAGCTTACCGGTTTGCATATATACCCGGGTATTTAACCTGATCCATCTTTTGGCTGCTGTTGCCGCCAGGTTTTTCTGTCCGCAACGATCCAGCCCCCAGATCATCATCCATTCCAGCGGTGCCCATCCGTTAGGTGCATCCCATTGTTCGCCTGTTGTGTATTCTGTTGTCACAAATCCACCATCCTTCAATAATTTTGCCTTCAGCACAGCAGCTACTTTCCTGCCCAGGAAACTGAGGTAATCCGGATGTTCTTTGATGAAACAAAATGGGTAAAGTCCTGCGGGTGTAATATTATTTCTTTGCTTACCGGTTTTGAAATTATAGTCAGTATAGAAAGACATTTTTTTATTCCAGAAATATTTATCAATCTGCTCGCCTCTTACTTTAGCTTTCTCACGGAATAGTCTGGCGCCATCCTGATCACCATTAATGATTTTGGCTTTTGCGATGGTCCATTCCAGGTGATAAAGCAGGCAATTCAGGTCTACCGGCAGGATATCCGTTGTTTGGATACTGATGATATTTTTATTGTCTCCAAACCACCTGCTGCTGAAATCAATACCGCTTTCCGCACCAGCCCGCAGGTTTTGATACATCTCTATTTTATTCCGTCCGGATTTTTCTGTGGTAAGAAAATCTTCGCGATAACTTTCCTGACGCGGAACGGTGCTGTCGTCCCAGTATCTGTTGAGCAGGAGGCCGTCTTTTAATTTCACGATGCGGCGGTAAGCCAGTCCTGGTTTCACTTTATCAGCCCCATCCATCCAGAAAGCATATTCTTTTTCCATATCCGGAAGAAAGGTCTGGTAGATGCTATCTCCTTTAATGCCTGCCAGTAATTCAACCATACAGGAAAAGAATGGAGGCTGGGATCTTCCCAAATAATAGGTTCGGTTTCCGTTTGGAATATGACCGTAGTTCTCAATGAGGAAAGCAAAATTGCGGATCATATTTTCTATCATAATCACTTCCCCGCTTTCTTTCAGGCCCAGCATGGTAAAATAGGAGTCCCAGTAATACACTTCGCGGAACCGTCCTCCCGGAACGATATAGGGATGGGGCAGCGGGAGAAGAGAGCTGCCTTCTACTTCTTTATCCGGGTTTCTTTTGAGCACGGACCAAAGTTTTTTTATGTGGGTGACCACATCCTGTGTGCTGTCTGTTTTGTAATTTGAAGCAACGGGTTGGGGGATTTCAAAATTCTCTTCCACAAATCTCTTCAGATTAAAATTCGCTCCTTTTTGCATTCCGTAATCATACATGATGTCGACTGGTTTTCGTTTTGGGATGCAGTCCACAAATGTTTTTCCATCCGGGAAAATGCGTTGCATCTGAACTTCTGTAAAAAGGTCGCCATAAATTTTTTCCGGAGCAGGTGGCTGCAGAATCTGGGAGAAGCTGATTAATACAGAGCACAGCAAGGGCAGAAAGAAGAGGCGTTTCATCGGGGGCTATTTGTTTTAAAGATAATGCATTACCCCGAAATGGTTGATGGTTGATAGTTGATGGTTGATGGCCTTTATGTGCGAATCCGCACCTGGGTTCCATTAACCATCAACTCTTTAAATCTTCACTCCCACCGAAACATAAAAAGATCGTCCATCCGCAGGCAAAATGCCCGGGCCGGGATACATATTGATCCTGCGGTTGAAATAGTTGGCATTGGCTATATTATTCACACCGCCGGAAATATAATAAAAATAATCTCCTGGATCCAAATGCTTTTGTACGTTAAAAAAATAACCCCCACGAAGAATCGCGGGGATTTGTATTGCTTATGACTATTGATTAAGATTTAATGCGTAACGCTGAATGCTGAACGTTTCACCCGCCGTAGCACAGCTAAGGAGGGCAAAACAGAGAATACAGAACGTTGAATGCGGTTAATTTTGAATGTAAAACGGGAGAAAGCGTTCGGCGTTTTGCGTTCAGCGTTATGCGCAGAAAAAGTATTCCGCGTAAAATTGGGATCCAGCGTCATCCACAACGCCAAAAGAGCGCCATAACTTCCACCACGTTCAAGCCATTCGAACACTTCAAAATGCGGATAAAAAAGTTCAGTCCCCATTTTCCAGATGAAAAAGATAAAAATCAGGGATCGTATGGGGCGGATCAATACGGAAATAGCTGCAGTAATTTCAAACAGCCCGGCAGTGATTGCTGCATTCGCGGGATTGGGAAAACCCAGGGACGCATATTGACTGAGCAGCCCTTTTTTCTCCATAAGATTCAGCCATCCATGACCTGCCAGTAAAAAGAATACTATTATTTTCAAACAAAGAAATACCCGGTGCCGGGTTTTATCATCTACGGGTTGATCCGGATTGATTGGACTGAATAACATACGCATATTCTTTATTCCGCCGGAAAGGAGCAACAGCGTAAAGGGCACACCGAAATTGCCTGCCCGTTCAATGAATTCGGCAAAGGGCTCACCCGAAAGCGGGCGGCACAATGCCGTTATCAGTCCCCAAATGAACAGCCAGGCAGGAATAGCACGGATAGGAACAATCAATACGATTATTCCCAGAAGGATATCGAACGAGCCAACCCAGGGCATGAGCCGGTAAGCCAGATGGGTTCCGATTCCAAACACGGCAAAATAATTACACCAGATGGCTTTGGTGATGATACCAAAAGCGCCATGCCCGATAAAACAAAATGCCGTTGCAATACGCAGGGTAAGATGAATTTTCTGAGTTGATGTAAGTGAATTCACTGGTTTGTTCTTTATTTGATCGGCACAGAGAATCCTGCGTTAATAACATAGTTGGCAAATGCCGCATCACCCTGAACATGTTTTCCCTGTTTGATGGAATTTTCCTTATCCGTTACACTCTGTGTACGGTTGCGGTAAAAAGCGAACGGAACGGAAACGAACAGGTTGATATTTTTCAGACTATAAGTGACCGTGGGCTCTACTGACCAGATATATCCCGGCCGGCGGAAATCACCGCTTCCGCCAATAAGATCATTCACCGGAATACCTTCCAGTTTTACGCCACCGGCGACAGACAGCCCTTTTATCGCAGCTATGGAATAACTGAATCCGGCCCTGAACATATATTGATCAGGCACGCTCATGATGGCTTCATTGGCCAGTGCAGGGGAAAGGGTTTCACGATACGTGCGGGTACCATTTTGTTCGCGGGGGTTGAGGAGGTAAAAGCCGTTGCTGTAGATGGTTAAATCCGGAGTGAAGGGATAGAATGCGTTTACTTCCACCGTAAATCCGGTTCCTCCATCCCCCAGTTGAATGGACTGGTCAACAGTGCGCAATTCTTTGGTTCCTCCCGGACCTACATTATACCAGTAGTCTTTGTAATTGTAATCGCCGGTTGGCAATTTAATTCCCAG
>JAYVXJ010000712.1:0-4070 GCA_043785285.1 Chitinophagaceae bacterium | reverse complement strand
AGATTGCCCGATTTTAGGAGATGGTACTGAATCTATCTTCAATTATTAAATTATTTTACTTTAAATTTATTTTGCGCTCTAAATTTCCCAAGCTGCTAAGAGTAGAAAAAATAATAGTGACCCGGGAAAAATAATTTGAGGTAAACCCTCCGTACATTTAGGGTTATGGATTCAAGTCACCTAAAGAAAGTTTCTACTGCAGGGTTATTGGTCGCGCTGGGGATCATTTACGGCGATATTGGGACTTCTCCATTATATACGTTTCAGACCATCTTACATGAAGGAGGGAGAATTGATGAAGGGCTGGTATTTGGGGCGATTTCCTGCATTTTCTGGACGCTCACCCTACAGACTACTTTCAAGTACGTAATCATCACTTTACAAGCCGACAATCATGGTGAAGGTGGGGTGTTTTCTTTATACTCACTGGTAAGACGATATGGGAAACATTTAATTTATCCGGCTATTATCGGAGCAGGTACATTGTTGGCTGACGGGATTATTACACCTCCTATCACAGTGACTTCCGCGATAGAGGGTTTGAGTATGGTAAAATATTTTGAAAAAATCATTGTTCCGGGAAACAATCTGGTTATTGAGATTGTTCTTGTAATCATTTTATTGCTTTTTATTTTCCAAAGGTTCGGAACAAAGATTGTGGGTGGGTCGTTCGGACCGATTATGTTTGCCTGGTTTTCTATGCTGGCGGTTTTAGGATTAAATCAGATTTTCAGGTATCCCCATATTTTTCATGCTTTAAATCCGCTGTATGGAATTCAATTGCTGATCGGTCACCCAAAAGGGTTTTGGTTATTAGGTGCTGTTTTTCTCTGCACTACGGGAGCCGAAGCTTTGTACTCAGACCTGGGGCATTGCGGGAAGAAAAACATTCAGGTATCCTGGATCTTTGTAAAAGCCACGCTTATTTTGAATTATCTCGGACAAGGTGCCTGGGTACTATTGCAACATAAAACTGATCTGGGAAATGCAAATCCGTTTTTTTCGATTGTCCCTCACTGGTTTTTATTAAGCAGCATTTTGATTGCTACCGCTGCTTCCATCATTGCCAGCCAAGCCCTTATCAGTGGTTCGTTTACATTGATAAGTGAAGCCATCAGCCTTAACTTCTGGCCAAAGGTAACTGTGAAATTCCCGACCAATATACGGGGGCAGATATATATTCCCAGTATTAACTGGATCCTCTGCCTCGGTTGCTTTCTGGTGGTTTTGTATTTTCGGACCAGTGAATCGATGACGGCTGCTTACGGGTTTTCGATCACTATAGCCATGCTGATGACAACTGTTTTGATGTTTTATTTCCTCCGTTATGTAAAGCGGTATCCTTTCTGGATTGTAGGAGCTATTGTTAGCGTTTTTATTTGTGTGGAAATGTCATTTTTTGTTGCCAATGCGGTTAAAATTGTAAAACGTCTTTTTTTCCTTGTATTTGAGATCGGCCTGATATCCACGATGTATATCTGGTATCAGGCCAGGAAAATTAATAACCGGCTCCTTTCTTTTGTAAACTGGGATATATACCTGCCGTTACTGGAAGCACTGAGTAACGACCAGAGTATACCTAAGTTCTCTTCCCATTTGATTTATTTAACTAAGGCCAATAATTCGAAACAGGTGGAGAAGAGAATCATCAATTCCATATTCGCGAACAACGCTAAAAGGGCGGATCTGTATTGGTTGATTCATATAGAAAGAACGGATGAACCGTACACCATGGAATACGGCGTGGAAGAATTGAAGAATGATAAGGTTATCCGGGTTGACTTTCGACTTGGGTTTCGGGTTCAACCCCGGATTGGACTCATGCTCCGCAAGGTGGTGGATGAGATGATTGGAAATAAGGAGCTTGATGTGATCAGCCGATATCCATCGCTGAATAGGGAAGAGCTGCACAATTTTAAATTTGTCGTGCTGGAAAAGTTCCTTTCATACGATAATGAATTTTCCATAAGAGATGGGTTTATTCTGAACAGTTACTTTAGTATAAACCGGCTGGCGCTTTCAGATAGCCGGGCATTTGGTTTGGATAGTAATCAGACTGTGGTTGAAAAAATTCCCTTGGTCGTTACCCCGGTATCCAGCATAGTATTAAAGAGGGCTTTCTATAAAATTGAATCGGATAATAATTAATAAAGGCGGCCCCATGACGTTCAACGAAAGAAATCTTTATCACCAAATTCAGCCAGTGAAGTTATTCGTTGATATTGTGACGGGTAGTGTGGACAAGATCGGGATGATACTCTTTTAGCCAGTTATGCATTTGAGCAGCACTAACGCCAGGGTGTGCGACATGTTTACCCAGGACAAAAGACTCATAGGGTGTACGTAATTTATCACGGATCTCTTTTCCCTCCATAAAAGAAGCATAATCCGCTTCACTCATCCGGAAATATCGCTTCACGTCCGCTGATCCATGACCAGGGATTTTCCAACAGCGGTGAAGCTTATTCCTTCTCTTTTTAATCGTTGAATTTCAGGATACATGATCCGGTTCCCTATCGTTTTTTTATCCATGCTTTCCTGCCTGTTTTTACGGCGGGGTAAAGCTGGATTTTAATGATGGATCATGACATCCTTATTTACTGAAAACATGACATTGCTATTTATCGACTACAGCACAATCTTAGCGACTTTATATATTTGCTTTATGCATCCCATTAAATATCAATGTCAGGGGGAAAACTCATAAATGCTTCTTAAAGGGTATACAAATCTATAAAAAAATCCGCTTATAGAAATAAGCAGATTTGAGAGTATATAAAAACCGTCCTTGAAATTTTTAACTTAACCTTCAGCCCATACGGTTACCACAGTTCAAACATTTGTATCAAGCGCCGCTGTGGATTGTAATATGAGTGTCGGTATTGCAAGCTGGCGCATCACTCTGCATGCTTATTTTGGCTGTGTAACAGTATTCATTTGAAGAGTTACCGCAGTTTGTGCCAACATCCTTCCGTTTATTGACGCGCCCGTCTGTAAATTAATTCCTGTCTGACCCAATATGTTCCCTTCAAAATGACTGGTCGTTCCAAAAGTAACGGCGCCGGCTGCCTGCCAGAAAATATTCTTTGCTTGTGCACCTCCGCTCAAGGTAATGTTCACCGCAGAACTCATAATAAGGGTCCCTGCAACTTGGAATATCCAGACATCGTTAGGTCCGCCCGAAATTGTTACATCCGTTGGTATGACAACCGCACTCGTCCATTTGTATAGGCCCGGTGTAAGCGTTTTACCACCAATATTACCGGCACCCAAATTCAGGAAATTCGGGTTAGAACGTCCGGCGGCGTCAGTATATGCGGTTTGCATATCACTTACGGCCGAGGTTAACATGGTGGCATTAGTCACCTTACATGCAGGACCAGCAGCATCAACTGAGTATATTGTCCCTGTCACCTCCGGGCAACTTATTACCATAGCTGCTCCGGTGATTGGACTTGTTCCAATGTCCCCGGTAATAGCAGATTTATATACATCGGTAATTCCTGATTTTGACAAAATCACAAAATTGCCTGCATTCCCAAGATTGACTCCTGCCTGTGGTAGCTGTAGACTTAGTAGAGCAACTGACGATTTTGTTGAAGTCATCCCTGAAGGTATATTGGCATCCATATTTTTTTGACAACCTCCTAATATTATAACCAATAACATTGCTGCGATTGGGAACACTTTTTTAAGTTTCATATGTTTATTGTTTTTTTAGATTGTGATTTCATTATCACGGTGTAAAGAGAATACTTTAACTCCAGGAAAAGTTACACATTTGCAGAAAAAAGTTACAAAAATCATACATTGAGAAAACAGGAGCAAGGAGATTACATCCGTTCCATATACCAGTTCAATGTCTTTTCCATTTTTTTGTAACGGAAAACAGTAGTGATGATTTTTTGTAAACGCATGAAGGCGGTTTCGCTTTTAACTACATAATCAAAAGCCCTGTGATGCATACAGTTTATTGCCACGTCAATTTTATCCTGGGAAGACAGCATCACAACAGGGATATCTGGGTTGAAAGCTTTTATTTTATCCAGGGTTTCCATCCCGTTCATCGC
>JAYVXJ010000711.1:0-4070 GCA_043785285.1 Chitinophagaceae bacterium | reverse complement strand
TTCTGGCAGACACGGAATCAGGATAACTATCCGTGACCTTCCAGGTATAATTCAGCTTTTTCAAAGGATCACCCGCATTCATAAATTTGGATTGAATGGTTCTGGCATTCACATCCGCCGTCCAGGTGCCAGGCGTTGTTTGCCCCCCGAGTTTTCCATCTACTGTTCCATTGGACTTAAACTGGAATACATAGCCTGCAAAGCTATCGGTTATGTTGGTTTGATGATCCATGTACCGGGACACGCGCCAGGTTCCGCTGGTAACGAGGTCTATCAGTGCATTTTCTTTCTGCTGCTGAATAAATTTTTTACAGGAAGATGGACCTATCAGGAGGGAACAGGAAATGGCTATCAGGAGTAGGCGGTTTTTCATAAGATGCATTGGATGGGTCCTTAAAATTGGTAAATTTTACCGTATTTGTCAAGCAGATAATCCAGAAAATACTGCACTTTCAGGGTTTCTCCGGTTACTTTTTCACATAACTCCTCACTGGTATAAGTACGGCCATGAACATGTATCCGTTGCCTTAACCAGGTTAGCAATCCGGTCGTATTTCCCCGTTCCATTTCCTGTTCCAGGCCAGGCAGGTCTTTCTGCGCTGTACGATAAAATTGAGCGGCATAAAAGCTTCCCAGGCTGTAAGTAGGGAAATATCCGAAACTTCCATGGCTCCAGTGCACATCCTGTAAACAGCCCTGTTGGTCGCCGGGAACCGTAACGCCCAGATATTTCTGATATTGTTCGTTCCAGCATGCGGGAATATCCAGGGTCTTCAGTTCTCCGGTGATCAGCATTTTTTCGATCTCATAACGGATCATTACATGGAAATGATACGTTAATTCATCCGCTTCCGTGCGGATCAGGGATGGCTTCACGATGTTAATGCCGGCATAGAATGCGGGGAGTGAAACAGGTTGTAATGCTTCCGGAAATAATGCGCGGAGACCCGGGTAATGAAATTTCCAGAATCCCCTGCTTCTGCCGACGTGATTTTCCCATAAGCGTGACTGTGATTCATGGATCCCGAGAGAAGCATATTCTCCTGAAGGTAATCCGTATTCGCTTTCCGGCAATCCCTGTTCATACAAAGCATGACCGGTTTCATGAATGCAGCTCCAGGTCATATTATTAAAATCATTTTCCTGAATGCGCGTGGTTACGCGCACATCGTTTTTATTAAAACTGGTAGTAAAGGGATGCGCAGAGAGATCCTGACGGCCGGCTTCAAAATCAAATCCAAGATCGCGGATGATCTTCATGCCAAAATCCCATTGCTTTTGTTTGTCATATTGTTTTAGAAGAAAGGAATCATCTACCTGTTCTTTCTGCGAGATACGGTCTGAAATTTCTATTAACCTGGGCCTTAAGTCGGGGAAAATTTTATCCAGTAATTTCACCGTACAACCTTTCTCAAATTCATCCAGCAGGGCATCATAGGGATGATCAGAAAAACCCAGGATATGGGTTTCTTCTTTTTTAAGCTGAATGAGTTCGTCCAATTCTTTTTCAAAAAGAACAAACCGGTTTTCTTTTTTTGCAGCAATCCAGGCATTAAAGCTTTTGGATGTGGTTTCACTCATTCTCCGTACAAAAGCCGGACTGTATTTTTTTTGTTTTTCAAAATCAGCTGCATTCAGTGCTATGTTTTTTCTTTCGGTTTCATTCAGTTCCGCATGGCCGTTCAATGATTTTAACAGACCTTCCAGTTTTTCTGAAGTGGCCATCCCATGTGCCAGTTCGGAAAGCGTCGCCATTTGCTGAGCCCGGAAACCAGCACCTTTAGCAGGCATATAGGTTTCCTGATCCCATTGCATCAGGGCCAGGGCATTGCGTATATCGGCCAGTTTGACCATATGATCCCGGTATTCACGGTATATTTCTTTGCCTGAAGAAATTTTCATCATCGGATATCTATTATCGTTAAAATTAAAATTCTGTTTTATTACTTAGGCAAGATAACAGAGATTTGCCCTAATTTTTACCATATGAACCGGAAACCACTGTCTCTCTGGCTCTTTCTTGTTTTTTTTATTCCCTTCCTGGCATCTGCACAGAAGATGGATTCCATGATGATGCTGTATGCCGATAAGTTCCCGCAGGAAAAAGCGTATCTCCAGTTTGATAAACGGGTGTATAATCCGGGAGAGACCATCTGGTATAAAGCGTATCTGTTCACCGGATTCGATCCCTCCCCTTTCAGTAGAAGTTTTTATGCTGAACTATATGACGCTGCCGGAAATCTGATCCAGCGTAAAACCTCACCCCTGGTGGAATCCACAACTGCAGGAGGTTTTGAAATTCCCGATACGTTCAAAGGATCCCGGGTCCACGTGCGTGCTTACACCACCTGGATGCTCAACTTCGATACCAGTTTTGTTTATGAAAAGGACCTGCGCATTGCCGGCGTTCCGAAGGATACTGCCGGCACCAATACAGTGGAAAGAAGTCTGCATTTTTTTCCGGAAGGAGGAGATATGGTTGCCGGAATTGAAAATAATATTGCTTTTAAAGCAAATGACGATTATGGTGTACCGGTTAAGGTTACAGGCATATTGCACGATGCTTCGGGAAAAAGCCTGCTGGAATTTTCTTCTACGCATGATGGCATGGGTAAATTCGTTCTCACACCGGATAAATTGGATGTATTATATGCAACCTGGAAAGATGATAAAGGCATGGACCACCGCACCGAGTTACCTGCCGTGAAATCATCCGGTGTGGTTCTGCGTTTACTCAATAGCAACCAGAAGTTGGTTTTTTCTATTGCACGCCCTCCGGATAATACAGCGTATGAAAAATTGATTGTGATTGCCCACATGAACCAGCAACTGATCTATAAGGCGATTGTGAATCTGAAAGAAAACTTTATGAGTGGCGGGGATATTCCCATCACCCAACTTCCTACGGGCATTCTTCAGGTCACCATTTTTGATATGAATGAAATGCCCTTGGCGGAGCGCGTGGTTTTTGTGAACAACCACCATTACCGGTTCGATCCAAAAATCACCATCCAGTCGAAAAGCGTTCAGAGAAGAGGGCGGAATGTTTTTGAGATCGAAGTTCCTGATTCCCTGAAATGCAATATGTCTCTTGCAGTAACAGATGCAGAAGTGGATGGGGTAAAAAGCGGAGAAGACAATATCATTTCCCGACTTTTGCTTACCGGAGATATTCATGGATACGTAAAAGATCCTTATTATTATTTTAAAGATAATTCCGATTCACTTGCCCGGCAGCTCGATCTGGTGATGCTTACGCATGGATGGCGTCGGTTCCACTGGGAAATGCTGAGGCATGGCAAAACGCCGGTGATCAAATATCCTATACAGGATTATCTTTCTTTGAATGCAGAAGTGCTGGGTGTTGATGTCAACCGAATAGCACAGGATGAAAACCTTAACCTGATTCTTCAGAACAAAGATTCCAGTACGAAAATGCTAAACCTTCCCCGCATTACCAAAGGGAAATTCGGAGTGTCGGGAATGATTTTCTATGATACTGCCAAAGCCTATTATCAATTCAACGTGAATCGTAAACTATCCAATGAAGCAGCTGTGATTTTTAATACCGGTTTATATAACGGTCCGAGAAAATGGAAGCCTTTCGCAATGACCCTGCCATCCTGGTCTCCAGAAGATTCTTCCCTGATACGGAAAAATAAATTGGTATTTGAACAAGCAGCCAGACTTCGGGATGAGGAAAATCACAGAGTGAAAACCCTGGAAACGGTTATTGTAAAAGGTCGGACAAAATCCGATGCTGAAAAGCTCGACGAGACATATGCTTCCGGGCTTTTCAGTGGGGGAGATGCCTCCGTCTTCAACCTTATGAATGATCCTACTGCAAACGCATACATGGATATCTTTAGTTATCTCCAGGGAAAAGTTGCCGGTCTGCAGATCGTTAACGGACCAATACCTTCGTTGCAGTGGAGAGGTTCTTCGCCCACGTTGTATTTGAATGAAATGCAGGTGGATGCTGAGCAGCTTAAAACCACTTCTGTACCTGATATTGCCATGGTAAAGGTATTCAGGCCCGGTTCGGGAGTGGGATTTGGCGGAGGAGCCGG
>JAYVXJ010000710.1:0-4075 GCA_043785285.1 Chitinophagaceae bacterium | reverse complement strand
CCTGATCTGTACCGTACTGGCGTATACACTTTTCATGAATGCCCTGAAGAAAATCCCGGCATTTACGGTGAACCTTACCTTTAATCTGGAACCCATTTACGGGATTGCACTGGCCTTTCTTATTTACCGGGAAGACAAATCGGTAAGTGGTGGGTTTTATTACGGACTTGCCCTGATCGTTACTGCCATCGTATTGCAGATGATCCGGCTCCGGCAGATCTCGAGAAAGCAATCCTCAGGCAGCTTTGGTGGAAATATAGCGGACCAGGCTTCGCTTGGCCACGGGCAATAAAGTTTCATCAACGGGAAACTTCAAACTGGTTTCAATGGAATAAACGGCAGGATGGGCAAGTCCGGATTTCAGGCAGAGCAATTCCGACTTGATCTGTTCATAGGTGTTGCTGATGCTGCGCTGCCAGCTATCGATATATTCGGTGCGCATGCCGCGGTATTTTTCATCCTGTTTCTCAAAAAAACTGATCCGGTAACTGTAAACCCGGGTGGCATGCGTAGACCCTTCACTCAATAAAAAATATCCTTCCTTGCTGTTGAGTGGCATAATACCCACGGGCTGGATGGTGAGTTTTTCTTCAACAAATTCATAGATTTCGGTGCCATTGCTAATGGCTGTTTTCATATGTACTGCGGAATAGTCAATGATCTCTTCGAGTTCCTGCATCAACTCATCATCCTCAATCATTTGTTCATATAGAACCTGGAGTTTTTCAATTTGCAGACCGGATAATTTTTTAGGGAATTGTTCCTGCAGATATTTTTTATTCTCCCGGAAAGCCACGAGATTATTATAATGAAAAATGACCTCAGCAAGTTGCGGGTAAAGTTTGTTTTCCTTGAAGTGCCGGTTGATTTCCTGCAGGTAAGCAAGCAGGGTATATTTTTTTAGTTCGAAATCAATGTACCCATCGGCAAACCAGGTTTCGGAGAGTGTTTTCATTGCTTTGGTTTTAGTAAGTTATTGAATTTACAAAAACTATTCTGTAGTAAGAACGATGAGGAGGGGAATTTGTTTTGTTGGATGCATTAAGTGAGGTTGACGGTTGACGATAAAACTCAAGCAGTAAATGCCTCAAGCTCCTTCGCCACAGCAGTCAAAAAGCTCGCGCCCAGACTGCCATCAATGATCCGGTGGTCGTAACTCATGGACAGATACATCATATGACGGATACCGATAGAATCACCCTGTTCCGTTTCGATTACAACAGGGCGCTTCTTGATAGCACCCACTGCCAGAATAGCCACCTGGGGCTGGTTGATGATCGGCGTTCCCATCAGGCTGCCGAAAACGCCCACATTGGTGAGGGTAAATGTGCCATCCTGAATATCATCAGGTTTCAATTTATTGTTCCGGGCCTGGTTGGCCAGGGCATTGACCTGGCGGGCAAGGCCAACACGATTGAAATTGTCTGCATTTTTAATCACCGGCACAATCAGACTACCGGAGGGCAATGCTGTAGCCATACCAATATTGATGTCTTTCCGGATGATGATTTTATCTCCCTGCAGGGAACTGTTGATGAGCGGAAATTTTTTAATGCACCTGACCACTGCTTCAATGAATAAAGGCGTCAGCGTGAGTTTCGTTCCTTCTCTTTTTTCAAAATCTGCTTTTTCTTTTTCACGCCACAAAACCAGGTTGGTTACATCCGCTTCGGAGAAACTGGTAACATGCGGACTCGTGTGTTTGCTCCTTACCATGTGTTCTGCAATGAGCTTGCGCATCCGGTCCATTTCCTGAATTTCAACATTGCCGCCAAAATTGTATTCAGGAGCGTCGGGCGGATTAGCGGATGGAGAGCCGGAAGATGATTGGCTTTCGTATGACCGGGATAGGGTGGCGTTTCCGGCTGAAACCCCGGGATAAGACCCATTTCCTTCTTTTCTATGGGAAACATACTGCAGAATATCTTTCTTGGTGACCCTGCCTTCATTGCCCGTTCCCGGAATCTTTTCCAATTCACTTGCCGGAATTCCTTCATTGCCGGCAATGTTCAATACCAATGGCGAATAAAACCGGTTGCCGTTGCCATTGGTTTTTGTACTGCCGGTATCCAAATGGGTTGCAGTAGTTGGATATGCGTTATCTCGTTGCTGGTTAGTTGGATTTAAATAAGGACTGTCCGGTCTTTCTTCCGGAACAGCAGCCATTTCCGGTTCTGATTTTACCGGAGCCACCGATTGATATTCTTCCATCGCGGGTTCTTTCACATCCGTTTTTATTCTTGCAATAACGGCACCCACCGGTACCACATCGTTCACCTGGAATAGAATTTCTTCCAGGGTTCCAGCTGCTGTAGATGGTACTTCTGTGTCCACTTTATCCGTGGCTATGTCCAATAAAGATTCATCCTGCTTCACCGTGTCGCCGGGTTGCTTATGCCACTTGAGAATAGTGGCCTCCATAATGCTCTCACCCATTTTCGGCATTAACAAATCTACAATCGCCATGATGATGAACTTTAGGTTCGGTCAAAAGTAAATATTAATTATTAATTAAGTGACGCGCAGGAGCAGATCAGGGCTGTGACAAAATAAATTTTCTTAACAAGTTGAGCACATTTGTCGCGCTAAGTTCTATATTCCTTTGCCGGTCGAACCGGAACGAGAGTTTCCGGGTCTCTGTTGCCTGGTGATTTCCAACGGCGATCCACACCGTACCCACGGGTTTTGTTTCTGTGCCTCCGTCTGGTCCCATGATGCCTGATGTGGCAACGGCAAAATCACTTTCAAACAAATTCAATGCTCCAGTTATCATCTCGCGAACGGTCTCTTCACTTACGGCACCAACAGAAGACAAAGTAGCTTCCTGCACTTGTAAAACCTTTTCTTTGATGTTGTTTTGATAAGGGATCATACCGCCAAGGAAGTAAGCACTTGATCCAGGTATAGAAGTAAGGAGATGGGCAACATATCCGCCTGTACAACTCTCTGCCGTAGCCATAGTCTGTTTGCGGGTTTTTAATAATTTTCCCAATGCTTCCTGTAAGGAAATATCTTCATCCGTTACCATCCATTCTTTTACTAATGCTTTCAGCCGGGAAAATTGATCGCTTATTTCTGGTTGAATGAGCGAGCGATCATTCCCTATTCCCGTTAGCCGCAGACGGACCATGCCGTAATTTGGAAGATAGGCCAGCCGGATGGTTGCAGGCAGAGCGGATTCAAAAGCCTGAATATGGTCTGCCAGAAAAGATTCGCCAATACCCGCGGTGAGTATAGTTCGGTGAGTGATGAAGGGCAGCTGAAATTTTTTCTGCAAATAGGGGATCACCTCATCCGTCATCATGCCTTTCATTTCGTGGGGAACGCCGGGCATGGACACAACTATTTTTCCATCTCTTTCAAACTGCATACCCGGGGCGGTGCCCCGTTTATTTTGGATCACCCTGCAGGATTCAGGCACTTCGGCCTGCTTTAGGTTGCGTTCTAGTATCGGAATCTGTTGCCGGAACAGGGTTTCGAAAATGTGCTTCACATTTTGGAGGGCAGCTTCATCCACCACCAGTCTGGTATGGAAATATTCGCATAGCAATGGCTTGGTAATGTCATCTGCTGTAGGTCCCAGCCCGCCCGTTATCAGGATAATTTCGGATCCGGCAGATTCTTCATCCAGGGTCTTCCAGATTTCATTCCAGGTATCGCCAACGGCTATACGACGTTTTACCCAGATGCCGGCCTTGTTGAGTTCCTGCGCCATCCAGGCACTATTGGTATCTATCACCTGACCGATCAACAATTCATCGCCGATCGTTATAATGGATGCATTTGTCATAATAGGCTAATTCGTTGAAGCCGGTCTGGTTTAAATGGAAGGTAAGCGTCGGATTCATTCCTGAAAATAAGGTTCCAGCACGCTACGAAGAATCTGTGGCATCTGGCTTTTTTCAAAACTTCCCATCTTGACAAAATAGAGAATTACTTTTCCTATCGTGAGCAATTTCTTTTCCTGGTTGTATACTTCATGTTCGAAGCCGATGCGGTGGGCAACAGGCAGCTCGCGTAAAATGGTTTTAATGATGAGCAGGTCGTCGTAGTGTGCAGGCCGTAAATATTTCGT
>JAYVXJ010000709.1:0-4078 GCA_043785285.1 Chitinophagaceae bacterium | reverse complement strand
GCCTGGTGGAAACGCAGGAAAGATAACCCCTGTTGGGATTAACCTCCAGGTATTGCATTGAACCCTTGTTATACAGATAAGCTTTTGCACCCATGGCGTGGGTATTGGCCCCTTCGCCTTTGAGGTTGATAGAAAGATAGTTTGTGTTGTTTTGTTCGCGACTCATATTCTGGTATACAAAAGCATTTTGATTGATGTTATTCACAACCAGGTCTAAGTCGCCGTCATTATCCATGTCAGCAAAAACAGCTCCGCTGGAAATTTCCGAATCCGTGAATCCCCATTCCTTCTGCATGTTCGAAAAGGTTAGGTCGTGGTTATTGCGGAAAATATAATTCGGATAAATCGTAACCGGCATGGCCTTGATGAGGTCCATCAATAACTGCGGTTCTTTGTCCATCTGCTTTTTTATTTTATAATCGCCCCAGTACCGCAGGAAATCCTTGTTGGTATAATCACGCAGATAGCCATTTGTCACAAACAGGTCTTTATAACCATCGTTGTCAAAATCTGCGAACAAGGGGCACCAACTCCAGTCGGTATTGGATACGCCTGCCAACTGGGCTATCTCGCTGAATGTTCCATCACCGTTATTTACCTGCAGCATGTTACGCATGTACTGCTTGTAAAGACCCTGGTCCTGCATCAGCTGAAAACTTTCATAATTTTCCTGTAGTTGCAAGAGTTTTTGGCGGCGGTTGCTTTCCGGAAGCATATCCAGCGTCATGATATCCGGCAGGCCGTCATTATTGAAATCGGCGATATCCACGCCCATGGAAAATTCGGAAAGATGCCGGAAATAATCTTTTGATTTTTCCGTAAACGTACCATCGTGGTTGTTGATGTAGAGATAATCAGGCTCACTGTAATCGTTGGTAACATAGATATCCTGCCATCCATCCTGGTTTACATCCGCTATGGCCACGCCCAATCCGAAAGTAAGCGGATTCTGGTGGATGCCAGCTTTTTTGGAGACATCTACAAAATGGCCATGCTGGTTTTCAAACAATTTATCGCCGGCCATTTCATCGGTGAGATTTTGATATTTGGCCAGTTCGAGGTTACTGACTTTGATCACATTATGATTCAGCAGGAACATGTCGAGGTCACCATCGTTGTCGTAATCGAAAAATACCGCCTGGGTTCCGTAACCCGGATCATCGAGTCCGTACGCTTTTGCCTGTTCAACAAATTTTAAATTACCCTGATTGATGAATAATTGATTCCTCCGGATATTGGAATCTACTTTTCCGGAGTAGCAGACATAGATATCAAGCAGTCCATCCCCATTTACATCCGCCATGGTAACGCCAGTCTTCCAGCCACCCTTGCGGCCTTTCAGTCCTTTGCAGGCTTCCAGGGTGATGTCTTTGAATTGCAGATGCCCCTGGTTGAGGTACAATTTATTTTCTCCCATATTGGAAGTAAAAAAAATGTCTTCCAGTCCGTCGTTATTAATATCGCCCACTGCGACGCCGCCGCCATTGTAAAAATATTCATATCCCAGCACGTTCAGGTCTTCTGATTCGTGGAGATCATTACTGAATTTAATATGCGTGTCCTTCGGAGATTTTAACTGAAATAGCGGAGCCTGGGAAATAACCGGGCCTGCTGTTAAGAAGATCAATATAGCAGCAAGCAAAAAACGCAGTCGTTTTATTAAAAATGAAAGGTACAAGATGAGTCAGTTATCGCTGAAAGAAAAGATCGCCCTTAAAGATATGGCTTCCTTAAAAATAAAATTCAAAAAAAAGACAGGGCCGTGTAAATGGTGACGCTGCCTTTTTTATAACCATAGACAACTATATTACTGTTTATCCCACCACATCCTGGTTGTAAACAAATCAGGTCCCTGAGCTGCAATGGCCGCCGCATAATTGGCGGAATTAAGACCTTTTTCTGAAACCGGATAAATTAAACGGCGCATTATGGCTCCGTTGGTTCCGTTACCGGGATAATTAGTAGGTGCCAGCACCGGAAACCCTGTTCTGCGCCAGTCTGCCCAACCTTCAAAGCCATTTAAAGTGGATGCATTTAAAATAAACATTTCATTTTCAATCTCCGGAAGGTCAGCGTCTAAACCGGTACCCGGAAGCGGATTTGCGGCCTGGTAAGCACCTACTGCACCAGATAAATTCGGGGCACCAATATCAACAATAAGTTGCGTAATGGCGGCTGCCTGTCCTGCTTTGTATTCAGTAACGGCAGACCCTGTAGCCCATCCTCTGTCTATTGCTTCAGCTTTCAAAAATTCAACCTCAGCATAAGGCAACAAAATATAAGGATCATGGGAATCATATATAATCGGATTGGGCCGGGAATAAGCATCCGGACCTGTACCCAGCGTTCCTGCATCAAATCCACTTGGCAATCCTATCTGGTTTGCGGCGGTTGCATCACCACTCTTCAGTATGGATATGGAGGAGATCCGGGGATCGTTGCGGGACTTCATTAAGTCAATCAGGGTCCTGGACCATTGGATGCTCCCTTTAGAAACCTCATTTCTGTGCCCTGCACCATCTGACTCTCCAAGATTATAAGAATTTGAGTTAATGGTAGGTGTACCTCCGTCATTGGCATATTTTATAGCATACGTTTCATCATTGCTTGTCATCACTCCACCCGTGATAGCCTTAGCAACCCAGGTTTGCGCATTGGTAGGATCCACTTTGGTCATACGCATACCCAGTCTCAGCATCAGGGAATTGGCAAAATGTTTCCATTTAGTAATATCCCCGCCATAAGCAAAGTCTGCTACGGAAGGAGTGGAAGCGCTTGCATCCAGAGCGGAACCAGCTTCATCCAATTCCTTTAACATATCCATATAAATATCTTGCTGCTTATCATATTTTGGAGAAAAATTACTTCCCAAAAACCCTTTTCCCGCTTCTGAATAGGGAACATCCCCATACAAATCGGTGATTAAACTCATTTGCAACACTTTTAAAATACGCGCCATGGATAAAATATTGATATTCTGAGGATCTTTGGAAGCCTGGGAAATCAAATCCACAAGCCCCTTTATAGAGCTGGGATATTGAGTAACAAAATAGGCTTCACTCAGATCCGCCTGATACAGATATTTATCGCCCGCATAAAAGGTGGACAGGGAAGAGAACATTTGAACAGCGGGTAAGGCGTAAATCAGATTAGCCCTCCAGGTGGCATATCCCGGGTCACCTGCAGATCCGCCGATATACAATTGAGCCTGCCCGAAAAGATAAGACAAAGGCACTTTGGGGGGGCTATTAGGGTCAATATTAATCTGTTTGAAATCTTTTGTACAAGATCCCATCGTAAAGATCAATGTTATTATAAATGCTATTTTACGAATCATAATATTTTTTTTAACAAGTTTACACTCAAGATTAGAATTTCAAATTAAGGTTAACCCCCATGGTTCTGGTTGCAGGCATTCCCGCAAATTCCTGGCCCTGGGCATTCGAACTCGAATATCCTGATTCGGGATCAATGATGGGCGTATGCTTAACAATGGTCCAAAGATTCCTGCCAACCAGGGAAATGGTAATTGATTTGAAAGGAGACTTGTTATAAACTTTAGAGGGAACTGTATAATCAAAAATAACCTGACGAAGTTTTATAAAATCTGAACTGTAAATAAACGGTTCGGCAAAATTGTAAAGATTGGAATAATAGGTTTCCGCATCTACAACCACGGCATTGGGCGCGCCTCCCTCAGTTACACCCTTT
Organism: Chitinophagaceae bacterium; assembly: GCA_043785285.1. Lineage (GTDB taxonomy): Bacteria > Bacteroidota > Bacteroidia > Chitinophagales > Chitinophagaceae > Puia. The sequence goes on along the minus strand of JAYVXJ010000709.1, from coordinate 367 downwards.
CCAATAACTCCGGTTTCCCTGCCAGGCAATGTAGCTTTACTCAATCCGTATCGGGAAGCCAGGGCATTGGTACCTGAATAAATTTTACCGCCGAATTTTCCATCAATCAGGAAACTGAATCCAAAAGCTCCAAAGCGGAACGAGTTGGTAAAGCCCATGATATAAGGTGCAATTCCGGATCCAAAGGACTTGAGTACCGGATCCGTTTCAGGAAGCCCTTGTGAATTGTATACAACTTCTCCTGATTTTGAATCTCTGAGATAAGCATTCCCCAGAATCTGCGCAAAAGGTTTATTAACTACCTGATAAATGGCGCTTACCCTGGGGCGGGGTTCTTCCACAAAATATTTGTCCAGATCTTTATATA
>JAYVXJ010000708.1:0-12895 GCA_043785285.1 Chitinophagaceae bacterium | reverse complement strand
ATACCATCCAGGAACAAAAACTCCGCAATCATTTTAACAATCGGGATTTTGCCATTCTATACCGCACCAATTCGCAGAGCCGTGCTTTTGAAGAAAGTCTGCGCAGAATGGGCATTCCCTATACTATTTACGGAGGCATTAGCTTTTATCAGCGCAAAGAGATCAAGGATTTTATTTCTTATCTGCGGGTGATCGTAAACCCGAATGATGAGGAGTCGTTGAAAAGGATCATCAACTTTCCCGCACGGGGTATTGGCAAATCATCCATTGATAAGGCAGTGCTGATGGCCAATGAAAAAAATATTCCGATGTGGCAGGTGCTTGCACAAGCATCTTCCGTTGGTTACAAAGGCGCAACACTGGAATCGGTAGAGCAGTTTGTGTTGATGATAAAAAGTTTTGCCAGTATGCTGACCACAAAAAATGCATATGAAGTGGCAGTGCATGTGGGAAAGCAAACCAATATTGTAAAGGAATTGTTCAACGACAAGACAACAGAAGGGTTGGCTCGCTATGAAAATATCCAGGAATTGCTGAACAGTATCAAGGAATGGGTAGACACGCAACATAACCTTGCGCAGATAGACGAGGATGGTATTATCGTGGATCCTGAGCAACAGGACAATGCCCGCGGGCAGGCCGATCTGTCTACCTATTTGCAGCAGATCACCTTATTAACAGATGCGGATCAAAAAGATCCGAATGCAGATACGGTTAAACTCATGACGATCCATGCGGCTAAAGGACTTGAATTCAGTTGTGTGTTTGCCGCGGGACTGGAAGAATCCCTTTTTCCCAATGCCATGGCCATCAATACCCGGGAAGAACTGGAAGAAGAAAGACGTTTGTTTTATGTGGTTATTACGCGGGCCAAACATAAACTATGGATCAGCTATGCCAATAGCCGGTATCGTTTCGGAAGTGTTATTCAGAATGACCCCAGCCGGTTCATTGAAGAGATTCCGGAAGATCAGCTCGACAGAAGCTATGCTGGAGGCAGTGTAAAAAACCAGAGTAGTGGCTGGACCAGCCGTAGCGCTTATGACCGGCTAAACAGAGGATATGGATCCGGAGATGTGTCCGGCAGCACTTCGAAATCATCCAAACCGGCTTTTATGCCGTCATCCCCTAGAGCACCTGCACAACAACATATTCCTTCTCTGGATTTCGCACCCAGCGACACGAGTAATCTGACAGCCAGAGATAAAGTGGAACACCAGAAGTTCGGTTTTGGAGAAGTGATCCGGATAGAAGGATCAGCGCACAACCCGGTGGCAACGGTGAACTTTGCATTAGTCGGAGAAAAGAAGATCATGCTGAATTATGCCAAGCTCCGGATCATTACGAGTTAATGTGGAAATATGTAAATGTGGAAATGGGTGAGAATAGAGTCTTCAAAAGTTTTGTATTAACTGAATTGCAGATCAATGCTTACTCTATTATCAAAGTTTTGCAAACCATACCATTAAGCCCCCGCCTTCGCTAAAGCTTCGGCGGCCAGGGCATTTTCATATTTCCACATTATCTCATTTTCCTGCAACTATTTTCTTTCCTGAAATCACCACAGGCCTTTTCAAAAAGGTATATTCCTGGAGAATGAGATTCCGGTAGTCATTTTCTGTGAGCTTCTTATCTTTTAATCCCATGGATGTATACTTCATTGATTTCCGGCTGAACAGCGCTTCATAAGATCCAATGAGCTTTTTCATTTCGTCAAGTTGCTCCGGGTTTATCTTTTCTGTTTTAATATTTTGAAAAGTAAATCCTTTTTTATCAAGCGCAGCTTCTTTGATGATCCTCTGGCAGGTAGAACAGGTGGAAAGAAAATAAACTTTTTTCATTTAATAATCGTTTTCTGAAGCGCAGTGCAGGTTGATAGCGCGTATACTTTTAGTTGATCATCAGTTCAACAGCATCTTTCTAAATGCAGTTGAATCCCCGTTGAATACATCAAAATCCACGATGGTATATACCCCATTCACACGTCCTCTTTCGTTGTGCTGCCAGAAGCTCCAGGTGCGGTAAATCTGCGGTTGTACCGGTTGAAGATAATGGGCAACCCATAAAAAATATCCGTCAAAATCATCTTTCAGATATCGTTTATAAAAATCAACATTGGTATAAACGATCGGAGCTGTTCCATAATAAGCCTGAACGGTTTGCAGCCATTCCTTTGCCCTTTCCCTTAATTTCTCCGGAGGCACGCCATAGGTTTGTTCAATATCCAGCACCGGTGGCAGATCACCCGGAAGAAGCGTTACGGAGTTGATGAAATTCTCTGCCTGTGCTTTGCCGCTTTTGGTAGCCAGGAAAAAATGATAGGCGCCCCGGATTATACCAGCGCTTTTAATTTTACGCCAGTTGCGGTCGAACAGGGCATCTTCATTCCCCAATCCTTCTGTGGCTTTGATAAAAGCAAAACTGATTTGAATATCCTTCACCCGCATCTCCCTTACCGATTCCCAGTTAATCGTGCCCTGATATTTAGAAACATCAATGCCGTGAATGGAATAGTTCATAGGGATCTCTATTCCAAATTCGGGGTAATGTACAAAACCAGCTCTTTTTACAGTCCACCACTGATAAAGCATTACCATCAGCATGATGATAATGGAAGTTGAAAAAATAAACAGGATAATTCTCCAGACCGGACTCTTCTTTTTGGCCATCAGCAAGTTTAAACAAGTACAAATATAAACTCCCCTGAACTGTGGATGACCTCTATTCGCTCTTTCGGTTTTTTAAAACTAATTTTATACCGGATATGCCTGATTTTAACTGGAATGATACCGTGAATTTGTTTTCTAAACTCAGTCTGCGCCGTGCGTGGAACGGGGTAAAGGTGCTTTCGAGTTTTTATGTGAGTAAATGGACGCGTAAATCGGTTCAATGGGGACTTCCCGTTTCCATTTCTTTTGAGCCCACTACGTCCTGTAATCTGCGCTGTCCGGAATGTCCCAGCGGCCTTCGCGCATTTACCCGCCCCACAGGAATGCTCGAAAAGGAATTTTTCCGGGATATGATTGACCAGTTGGCCCCCGAACTGCTTTATCTCACTTTTTATTTTCAGGGAGAGCCTTATTTAAATCCGGCTTTTTTGGATATGGTGAAATATGCTTCCGGGAAAAAAATTTACACCGCTACTTCCACCAATGCACATTATTTAAATGATGAGCAAGCACGCAGAACGGTAGAAAGTGGCCTGGATCGATTGATCATTTCCATAGACGGCACTACCCAGGAGGTATATAGTCAGTACCGGATCGGAGGTCAAATTAAAAAAGTGCTGGAAGGCGCAGCCAACATAGTGAAGTGGAAAAAGAAGCTCAACAGCAAAACGCCTTTTATTTTTTTCCAGTTTTTAGTCGTGCGGCCCAATGAACATCAGATGGAAGAGGCAAAAGCACTGGCGCAACAGGCCGGCGTAGATGGCATCCGGTTTAAAACCGCCCAGATCTACAATTACGCGCATGATCCCAACCAATTGATTCCACAACATAGCAAGCTGACGCGTTACCGGAAAAAACCGGATGGGAGTTACGAGTCGAAGAATCAGTTGAATAATCATTGCTGGCGGCTCTGGCATTCTCCGGTGATTACCTGGGATGGGCTGGTGGTGCCCTGTTGTTTTGATAAGGACGCAACGCATCGTATGGGGGATCTCAAAAAAAAGTCGTTCAAAGAAATCTGGCACAATGAAGAATATGTTCATTTCCGCAAACAGATCCTTCAAGGCCGTTCTAATATTGATATCTGTGCCAATTGCAGTGAAGGAGTGAACGTTTGGGGAGATTGATTTGGGTTTATTGATAGCTGTGCGAATTGGAGGGAAGTCATAAAAGTTTAGGGTGATTGATCTGGTTTTTCGGGAAGACCTGATCGGGGAATAAAAGAAGTAGATTTATCCAATTAAGAATAGGGATGACCATAGAAAATGATATAAACCAACATGTATTCCGCAACGAATACCAGAAGTCGGTCTTAAACCTGATTTACACGTTCAACTGGATGAACGAAAAACTAAACCGTCACTTTGATCCTTTTGCTATTACGCAACAACAGTTCAATATCCTGCGAATTCTGCGGGGATCGGGGAAACCTTTGTCAACGCTTCAGATACGGCAACGGATGCTGGATAAGGGGAGCGATACCAGTCGCATCGTAGACCGGCTTATTAAAAAGGGCCTGGTTAAAAAATCGGTTAGTCGCGAGGATCGGCGGTTGGTCGACGTGCAGCTGACCGACAAAGGCAAAAAATTATTGCAGCAAATGGATATTTTGGATACGGAATTTGATGCTGTATTTCAAAATTTAAGTCACGAGGAAGCCAGGCTGTTAAATGATTTGTTAGATAAGGTCAGAAGAGCGGATAAAGAAGGTTAGATGCTTATTTTTACGCAATTCAAACATTAAGCGCCTCTGTATTTAATTATGAAAAGATTTTTTCTCCTCTCCGTCCCGCTTTTATTTTCACTAATTGTTTTTGGCCAGCCAAAGTATGAATTCCGGGCCGTCTGGATTGCCACGGTAGACAATATTGATTGGCCTTCCCGCGGGAATTACAATACCGCTTTGCAAAAGGAGGAATTCATCCGTCAGCTCGACCTGCACAAACGCAATGGCATGAATGCGGTTGTGGTGCAGGTAAGGCCTGCGTGCGATGCCTTTTTCCCTTCTGCCTATGAGCCCTGGAGCGAATGGCTGACGGGGCAGCAGGGAAAAGCGCCGGTTCCTTTTTATGATCCGTTGGAATTCATGATTAAAGAAGCCCATAAGCGGGGTATGGAATTTCATGCCTGGTGTAATCCTTACCGGGCAGTATTCCGGGTGAACCGGTCCTCTGTTGCCAGCAATCACGTTACCCGTGTTCATCCCGATTGGGTAATTACGTATGGAGACAGCAAATACCTGGATCCGGGAAATAAAGAAGTTCAGCTATATGTTGTCTCGGTGATCCGCGATATGCTTCGGAGATATGATATCGATGGCATCCATTTCGACGATTATTTTTATCCTTACCGGATCGCCAATAAAGAATTTCCCGACAACGCTTCATTCGCAAAATATGGAAAGGGCCTGGATAGGGAAACATGGAGAAGGAGCAATGTGGATTCTGTCATCCTCCTGCTGAGCCGTGCCATCCATGAAGAAAACAAATCCTGTAAGTTCGGAATCAGTCCCTTTGGTGTTTGGAGAAACCTTTCCCAGGACCCCGAGGGCAGTGATACGCATGCAGGTCAAACTAATTACGATGACCTCTATGCAGATATATTGTTGTGGCTGAAGAATGGCTGGATTGATTATTTGGTACCCCAGCTTTATTGGGAGTTTGAATACAAAAATGCGCCATTCGGTGTTTTGCTTGACTGGTGGAGTAAGCATAGTTATGGTCGTCCCTGTTATGTCGGGCTGGGATACTATCGCGCAGGCTCAAATGTATATTGGAGAGATAAGAACCAATTGCCGCGACAGTTGACAGCCATTCGGAACACGCCGGATATCCACGGAGAAGTTTATTTCAGCAGCACTTCATTTCAAAAAAATCCTTACGGCTGGAACGATACTTTGCGGGAGCATTATTATAATTATCCTGCCCTGATTGCGCCCATGCCATGGATTGACAGCGTAAAGCCATCGCCACCAACGTTGAAGATCAATGAAAATAAGGATTCCCTTGTTTTTCATTTTGAAAAGGGAAATCCGGCAGATACGCTGAAGGGATATGCCATATATAAAACCACGGAAGGATTCCCAACGGATTCAACCGGGGGTTTTAATATAGATACGGAGCGCGTTTTCCTTTTTATTCCGAATAATGAAGATCCGGAAATGGTATTTAAAGTGGCGGATTTAGTGAAGAGGGAAAAGGAGCGGTATTATGTAACGGCCATCAGCAAAACAAATAATGAAAGTGAGCCCATTCCTCTTTATCCGGTAACCGTAAGTGCTCCGTAAATACAGTTGTTCTTAATCGCTGGAATTTGTGTTCAAAAGCTTAATTTCGAGCACAATCAATACCCCCGTTTTCAATGGCGTTAATTGACGTACAATTACCCAATTCACTGGCCAGAGCATTGCGATTGCCAAAAAAATCTCCCCGGCGTCAGCAGTTGAAGGTTCTCAAAAAATTATTGAAGAAAGCACGCTTCACAGAGTTTGGGCAGCAATTTCACTTCGACAGGATATTACTTCATAAGCAAACTATAAAAAGCTTTCAGGAGAATGTTCCCGTTTACGATTATAGTAAGATCTATAAAGATTGGTGGTATAAAACGCTGGAAGGGAAGCCGGACATCTGCTGGCCCGGCAAAATAAAATATTATGCGCTGAGCTCCGGCACTTCGGAAGCAGCCAGTAAATATATCCCGGTTACCAACGACCTGCTCCGGGGCAATAGGATCGTGATGGTCCGTCAGTTACTGAGCCTCCGGAATTATCAGGACATACCCGTAAAGAGTATCGGCAAAGGTTGGCTGATGATTGGTGGCAGCACGGATCTTCAGAAAGGACCGGGCTATTATGAAGGTGACCTCAGTGGCATTTCTGCAAAAAAAGTTCCTTTCTGGTTTTCTCCGTTTTATAAGCCGGGAAGGCGGATTGCTAAAACCAAGGACTGGAACCGGAAGCTGGAAGAGATTGTGGAACAGGCTCCGAACTGGGATATCGGGTTCATTGTAGGTGTTCCCGCCTGGATACAGATGTGCATGGAGAAAATCATAGAAAAGTATCAGCTGAAAAATATTCATGAAATCTGGCCTAACCTCGGGTTCTTCGTGCACGGAGGTGTTTCTTTTGAACCTTATAAAAGGGGATTTGAAAAACTGCTCGGTAAGCCGATTACGTATATAGAAACCTACCTGGCTTCAGAAGGATTTATTGCCTATCAGGATCGTCAGGATGAAAGAGGCATGCGGCTGGTCACCAACCAGCATCTGTTCTTTGAATTTGTTCCATTCGACAGCCATAATTTTGACCAGGAAGGAAATATGGTAAAAGATCCTGTGGCGCTGCAAATTAATGAAGTGGAAGAGGGAGAAGATTATGCGCTTTTAATCAGTACCTGCGCTGGTGCCTGGCGATACCTGATCGGAGATACGATCCGGTTTACCAATAAGGAGAAAAGTGAAATTATTATTACCGGCCGCACCAAGCATTATCTGAGTCTGGTCGGGGAGCATTTGAGTGTGGACAATATGAACCAGGCCATTCAGGTGGTGAGTGAGGCATTGAATATTTCCATTCCGGAATTTACTGTAACCGGGGTGCCTCACGGACTATTCTTTGCGCATCAATGGTATATTGCCAGCGAAACGGAGCTTGATCCGGACATCATCCGCAATATGATTGATGAAAATCTGAAGCGGCTCAACGATGATTATGCAGTGGAAAGAAAAAGCGCATTGAAAGATATCCGGGTGAAAGTGCTTGCTCCGGAAATTTTCATGGATTTTATGCGTGCATCCGGTAAAGAGGGCGGCCAGCATAAATTTCCAAGAGTATTAAAAGGGAAATTGTTAAAAGACTGGTTAAATTTCCTGGATAAGACTATAGAGAAAGTTTAGTATTGATTTGGTAATAAAGATGAAAATTAGTCTACTATTTTCCGGGTTCCGTTATTTTCGCATAGTGCCCGTAAAAATTACAGCCTATGATCGAAGCCATATGGAAAGGATTAGCGCTGGGAGTTGTGCTTGCATTGTCGGTTGGTCCGATAATTTTTACCATCATCAAGCAAAGCCTCACCAGTGGTCATAGGAGTGGCTTCAGCTTTGTTGCCGGTGTTTGGTTAAGTGATATTATTCTGGTTGTACTCAGCAACGTATTTACGGAATGGGTTACCCGCCTGCTCGAATATAAAAAACTCATCGGCTATGGGGGAAGTGGCTTCCTGATTGCATTAGGCGTTTATTTCTTTTTCTTCAAGAAAGTTCATCTGAAGTCTACTACCGGATCCGTGCATATGGATGATTTCAGTTTTCACGATATGCTGAGAACCTTTGCCTCCGGGTTTCTCATCAATACCCTGAACCCGGGCGTACTGGCCTTTTGGCTGGGTAATGCTACCGTACTCGCGCTCACCCATACGCTAAAGCAAAGAGTGATCATTTTTTCCACCTGTCTGCTGATCAATATTGCGGCCGATGTGGGCAAGGTGATGATGGCGGGGAAATTAAAAAAGCGGCTGACGGTGCATAATCTTTCCATTATTAACAAAATTTCCGGTGGCATATTGATTGCTTTCGGAATAGCTTTGCTTTACGGGGTGATATTTCTCGAACACAAGATCAGGTAATGCGATTGAACATCCGGCCGGTAATATATTCATGCATGAGGAAAACCATTGCTGTTTTGCTTTTTCTCATTCCGCTGATCAGCTTCTCCCAAACGGATGTTCTCCTTCTTCAAAAGAACGGGCGCAATATAAAAACCTATGCACCGGGTCAGCGCATTATATTTGAAACTATTTATCAGCAATGGTTTGACGGCACCCTTACTGATTTAAGAAACGACAGCGTATTCATCAACGGCATTCCCTTTCATTATAACGAGATTAAAACCATGCGCATGGAGCGTAACAAACTGAATTACTTTCAGGATGGTACTTTGCTGATCGTCGCCGGTGTTGGTGTGCTGGTACTGAATACAGTGAACGGACTGTACAGGAAAGATAAACCGAAGGACTGGTTCTCCGCTTCGGGTTGGATAACGGCAGGCGCACTCATTCTGGGTGGCATTTTATTAAAAAAATCCAGGATTAAAACCTATCCGCTCGGAAAGAAATATGGTTTGCATTATCTTGACCTCCATTCTTATAAATCGGAGCATATTGTTCATCCCCTGGAGGATACACATTAATCAAGCGAGTAGATGGCCATTAAAACCAAAGGATTGGTGCCCCGCACCTGGAGATGGGTGAAGCGGATGCTGATCTTTTTATTTTTTCTTCATATTTTTTATCTGCTGATCTTAAAGTGGATAAATCCTCCTGTTACGCTCACGCAGTTGTATAGTCTTATTCACGGAGACGGGCTGAAACGGGATTATGTAGGGATGAATACTATTTCTCCGTACGCCAAGCTGGCTGTGATTGCTTCAGAAGATCAATTATTTCCTGATCATGATGGATTCGATTTTAAATCCATCGAAAAAGCCATGAAGCATAATCAGAAAAGTAAATCGCTTCACGGAGCCAGTACGATCAGTCAGCAGGTAGCCAAAAATGTTTTTTTATGGCAGGGCAGAAGCTGGATGAGAAAAGCACTGGAAGTTTATTTTACGTTTATGATTGAAAAACTTTGGGGAAAAAAGCGCATCCTGGAAATGTACCTCAACATAAGTGAAATGGGGAAAGGTGTATTCGGGATAGAAGCCGCAGCAAAATTTTATTTTAACAAACACGCCAAATCACTGACCAGGAGCGAATCGGCGATGATTGCAGGTTGTCTCCCCAACCCCAGGCTGTATACCATTAAACCATTATCTAAGCACGTGGCATTGCGATATCCCTGGATACTGGCCCAGATGAACCATTTGCAGGACGACCCCGATATTATTAAAGTATTACAATAGAAGTTTGTCCACCGCGGTAATGGCCTGCCGGAGTCTTTCATCATCGAGTCCGCTGATTTCCACCCAGGGTGTATGCTGATTAATCATCAGATCTTTATAGATATGGAAAAGTTTGTTTCGGTTAACCAGATCCGGATATTCCCTTAACTCATCTTTTACCCAGGGTAAATCGGTATTGCAAAGCAGGTAGAGATCGTAGGATCTTGTTACGATCTGATCCAGAATAAAAGAATGGCATTTTCCAAAAACAAATTCACACCAAACTTTCATTACGTACATATCGGTATCTATGAATACCGGTTGTCCCTGGGCCACGTTCATCATTTCATCTTCCGCCTGCAGCTGACCCCGCGCGATGGTAATCAGGTCGTCGTATTGATAGGGCCTGCCCAGTTCCAGTAAATATTTCCGCGCGAATTCCGGGACCCATGCCGTATGATAGTGATCCGCGAGAAAGGCGCAGACCGTGCTCTTGCCTGTTGATTCGGGACCGAGGATCACCACTTTTTTAGGTGCCGGCATGCAGGATTTTTTTTCTCCAGGTAATATAACCCATAATGGCAAGAATCAGGAATACGAGATACTGAAAGCTGGTAAAAACAAGGTGTTTGTAAAAATTGAGCGGAATGGAAGCGAAGTCGGTAATAATCCACCAGGTCCAGTTTTCCAATTTCTTTTTATTCATCAGCCACATGCCGGTGAATGCAGCTCCTGAAGTAAAACTATCAGCAATGGGTACGGTACTGTCCGTAAAATGTTTCAAAAATAAGTAGAGGACCAGCCAGCAAGCGAAAAAGAAGAGCAGGGAATTTCTCCAATCTTTTGCTGTGGAAGCGGTAATTTTTAATACTTTGTTACTTTCCCCTTTCTTTGACCACATGATCCATCCGATGATGCTCATTACGGTATAATAAAAATTCACGGTAGCATCAGCATAGAGGCCATGGATCAGATAGAGATAGATAAAAATTCCGGTGCTAATCATGCCTACCGGGTAAACCAGGATGTTCTCCCTGCGGGAGTAGATCACACTTGCGATGCCTAAGATAACCGCGATGAACTCGAACCCCGTGGTCTGATGAATGTCGGTAAGAAATTGCTGGGCGATTTGCTGCAACAGGGAAAATTAATTGGTTTGAAACGGACGGGAAGTTAAAAAAAAACCCCGCCGGAAGCGGGGATAAAAAATATTTTAAAAAATAATTAATCAGCTTCTGCAACCACTTCCCTTACTTCCGGGATCATGCGTTTCATCATACCCTCAATACCGGCTTTCAACGTAATCATGGAAGAGGGGCAACCAGAGCATGAACCATGCAACATCAGGTTGACGGTACCCTCGTTATAACTTTTAAACTGAATGGCACCACCATCCATTTCAACGGCAGGTTTTACATAACTCTCCAGTAATTCCTTAATACGTTTTACCACATCGTCGTCATCAGCGCCAATGGCATTGCCATCGCTATGAGCTACGGTGATCTCTTCTTCATTGATAATCGATTTCGCGTCTTCCAGGTAATCTTTCAGGAACTGGCGGATGGACGGGATCACATCTGCCCAGTCTGTATCCATGGTTTTGGTGAGCGTTACAAAATTGCTGGCGATAAAAACACTCTTGATAAAGGGAAATCCAAACAATTCAATCGCCAGCGGAGACGGCTTGGCAGTCTCCACATCCGGGAAATCAATGCTTTTTCCCGGGTACAGGAGTTTGTTTGCCACAAACTTCATAGTTTCGGGATTGGGGGTCATTTCCGTGTAAATACTGATGACCGGATTGCCAGTTTTAATCATAGAACAAACTTGAGGTACAAAAATAACGTTTTGCGGGGGAATTTGGTTGTGAGATTGGGAAACACTTATTACGGTTGACAGTCAACCATTAACAATTACAGCTCGCAGACTGCTTTTCAGCAATCCTTTTGAACCTCAAATTGCACACATGTGCAGTTACGATCAAAATGACTGCAAAAGGCAGCAGCAATTCATAAGAATGCCAGTATTGTTTGGCCAGCAGAAAGAGCATGCCGGCGGAAAAAAGCATAAAAGGAACATAACTGCGGTGATGCTGAACAAAACCGTGACGAAGGGCCAGCAATCCCAATACAAAGGCCAAAAGGATCATTCCGAGCTCAAAGAGGCTGTTATGGATGATATTTATTCCCAGCAGCGAAAAACTGCTTAGAAAGAGGGGCAGTATGGCACAATGGATTGCACAGGCTATGGAAGTCCCGATACCTAAAACATCTTTATTCAACTTTACCTTCATGGAATGACCTGCGAAGATAGCTAAATTGACTAAACTTTTTGCTCCCGCTCCGGTATAGTAATTTTGCCTATTATGAGTAAGAAGATCTGGTACTATATATTGTTTTTCGTGATTCTGTTCCTGGGGTTTTACCTTACCGTTACCTGGATTATTCCCGGATATGGAAAAGTGACTTATCCCGTACTCAGTAATGTGCAGCCCTTTTCTTTTGTTGACCAGGATGGACGCACGATTACCAACAAAGACGTTGCAGGGAAAGTATATGTGGCGGAATATTTTTTTACCACCTGCAAAGGCATCTGCCCTAAGATGAATACCAACCTCAAATCGGTTTATGAAAAATATAAAAGTGAGCCGGGATTTTTGATCCTCTCTCACAGTGTGGATCCGGTGACCGACAGCGTAGCCAGATTAAAAAAATATGCCGACTCTCTGGGCGTTGATTCAAAACATTGGCTATTTCTGACCGGAAATAAGGATTCTCTGTACGTGGCTGCCCGGGTAAGTTATCTGTTGGATGACCCCAAGAATAATCTTACACCCATCGATGAACAGTTCATACATACTCAATTTTTCGCGCTGGTGGATAAAAGCGGGAAGGTGCGTAAAATTGTGGATGGTCTGGAAAAAGAGGAGCTGAAACAGATGGATCAGGCCATTGATCAGTTGCTGAAAGAAGATCCGAATAATCATCTGACCAGGTCGCCTTATCTTAAACCCGGTTAATCTTCGGACTCATTTTAATTAGAAAGCCCCGATGTAGAAACACCGGGACTTTTGGTTAAGGCTCTGATTAGTAGCTATTTTAAATCAGCGAATGCTGCTTAATGCGTTTTTTGAATCATGCAAATATAATGGCCCACATTGAATCCCGCAAGATTGAGGCATACCATTTTTGTAGTATTTTCGTTTTTAACCACTAAAGAACAATTTTTATTTCTTCTTCCACAAAATCCATGAGTTCTTTAATGTAAGTTCCGGAAAAGTCGAATTTCAATCCGGCAGCAGCATATAACTCAGGAAGTGGTTTAGTACCACCGAGTTCCAATGCCG
>JAYVXJ010000707.1:0-4091 GCA_043785285.1 Chitinophagaceae bacterium | reverse complement strand
GAACCACTTTAGAAATTCGGGTTCCGGATAAGCTGGTCGTAAAGAGTGACTGCGTGATTTGCTGATTCCGCACATTATAACTATAGCGGTCCTGCTGATAGGATTTTATTTTCTCCGGCCAGTTTTTGATGAGCTTCCTGCTGACAGGGGTGAGTTGGGCTTCGTAAAAGGAGATCCGTTGAGTCAAAAAAGCCTTCAGATCTGCGGCAGAGTCGCCCTTTTCATTGATGTTATTTTTATTCCCTTCAACCTCTTCCAGGCTGCCATACAACTGATATAAAGTTGTCGCGATCTGCGACTGCTCCTTTACAAGTGAATTATATTCCAGGATCGCTTCATGAATCTCACTCAGGTATCTTACCCGGGCAGGCGGAATGATCGATTTTTCAGTATGCGTTTTTATTTCCGGTAAATGAATCTCCGAAGTGAAACGGGTCCCGCATCGTTGATCCAGTTTTTGTAAAAGCTGATTGAAAAACAACTGCGTTCCTGTATCATTGAATAAGGACGCAGTGGTTGCATGTACCGGCAATTCATGATCTTTTGCAGTCCGGAGACCGTGATTCCGTTTGTATTGTTTACGCACTTCGATCAATGCATCAGCAGCCCCGGGTTTATCTGATTTATTGATTACGATCAGATCGGCATAGTCGAGCATATTGATTTTTTCCAGCTGACTGGCCGCACCATATTCCGGTGTCATCACGTAAATGCTCAGGTCGCAATAATCGAGTATGGACGTATCGCTTTGTCCGGTGCCGGCAGATTCCAGGATGATCAGGTCAAATGCAGCCGCGCGACAAATATCCAGGGCTTCACGAACATATGCACTTAGTGCCACATCCGTTTCCCGGGTAGCCAGCGAACGCATATAAGCCCGCGGGGAATGGATGCTGTTCATCCTTATGCGGTCTCCCAATAAAGCACCACCTGATTTTTTTTTGGAAGGATCTACTGAAATGACGGCAATCGTTTTGTTTGCAGATCCCTGCAGGAAACGGCGAAGAATTTCGTCGGTGACACTACTTTTCCCGGCACCTCCTGTGCCCGTAATACCGATTACCGGAGAGGAACTGATTTTGGAAGAAGGTATATTTTCACCCGCTGATTCAACCTCTTTCTTTCCAACATTTATTATAGCAGATCCACTATCTTTTTCATTAGTCTCTGCATAAGAAAATCCGTTCTCCACAGTGCTAATGGAGCGGGCAATCCGTCGTATATCTTTATATTCTCCCAAAGGCAGGGTTCCGTTCCAATGCGTGTCCGCTTTCCAGAATTGTTTTGTTTCCGCTTCCTTTTGATCGAATGTCTTTTCCGTTTGCCGGATAACATCTTCAATCATGCCTTCAAGACCCATCGCACGACCATCGTCAGGGGAATAAATGCGACTGATACCATATTCCTCCAGTTCCTTTATTTCCGAAGGCAGGATGGTTCCTCCGCCGCCGCCGAAGATGCGAATATGTCCGCAACCGCTTTCTTCCAGCAGATCCTTCAGATATTTAAAAAATTCGATATGTCCGCCCTGGTAAGAAGTAATGGCAATGGCCTGCACATCTTCTTCAATGGCCGCTTCAGCGATCTCCTGCACACTGCGGTTGTGCCCAAGGTGAATCACTTCCACTCCCTTGCTCTGAAAAATCCGGCGCATAATATTGATGGCGGCATCATGTCCGTCGAACAACGAAGTTGCTGTCAGCATCCGGATCCTTTGTGTGGAATTGTTCATGTGAAGATACCCTGATAGACCTGCAAATTTAGCTTAAAAAACGAATGACAGTTAGTTTCCGGAGAAGCAGTAGTGGTAAGACTCTTTATATAATCGGTAGTCAAAAGAAATGGATTAATTCACTGAAATTCCACAGATATTTATTCTAAAATATTAACTTTGCACGCGTTATAGCCCAAAATGAAAGAAAAAAACCAAAGAAGAGATCCTTATTTGTAAACGCTTTATTCAACGATCTAATAAGTGTATCCGTTGCCCGTAATTCTACACCAAAAGCGAAAGAGACTAAGAATAAAAAATGATTTTATGACAATATTTACAATTCCTCAATCCAAAGGAGCAGTTAGTTCATTCCCTATAAATCTTTCAAATATTTTATATTTTAGTCGCGGGAATCGAATTATATCCAAAACCTTACCCGGGAAAGTCACTAAAACAAACTACTATACGATTGAATTTGCTTTCCTGAATAACAAGGAAATTTATTGGTATTTTGAACAAGAAGCGGATCGCGAAGAAGAATTTTCCCGACTTCTAAGTTTGTAAAAATCACTACTACAAGTCTAAAGGGTATATAGTCTCCTTATGGATGGCAACTCTCCAGATATCCTTAAATTCTTCCTTTGCCTTTTCATCGCTCTCCCGGATATCAAAAATTTTAAATCCGCCAACTCATTCCTTCCTAGCTTTGAGATAGAAATAGTAGTATGACCTTTGACGCAGAAGTTCATTTCTGGAAATACGGAAAAGCTACCGGAGTACCGCTGATCCGGAATAATAAAATGCTGCAGGAAGATTATCTTCCTTCGGGAATTTCCCTCAACCTGCAACGTAATCAGGTGGACGCTTGTGTGGCCGTAGCTGCCGAACCGGCCGAAGTGGAAACCCGCTTTCTTTCGGAACTGGCTTTAACCCATCCGGTCATTCGCGGCGTTATCGGCTGGATTGATCTGCAGGACAGAAATGCAGTAGAAAAAATTGCCGGACTTTCTTCCTATACCGCCATCAAAGGTTTTAAGCTGGATAGTTCCGGAGTGGATTTTTCATCCCTTCAACCAGTCATGGAGCTGATGGTGCAATATAGTTATTCACTGGATCTGAAACTTTCTCCCAATACAAATACGCCTCAACTGAATGATTGGATCCGTTCCAATCCGGATCAATACTTCGTGCTTGGACAATGCGGAAACCCCGACACAAAACATCCGCCGTCAACCGAATGGATTCAGCAAATCAAACAACTGGCGAAAAATCAAAACCTGTTTTGCAAAGTTTCCGGACTATTCACGCCGGGTAACTGGAAATCCTGGAAACCGGCTGATTTTTATCCGTTCCTGGATACCCTTTTTGAAGCTTTCGGACCCAACCGGCTTCTATATGCAAGCGACTGGCCCTTTATCCTGCTTTCGGGTTCTTATGTGCAATGGAAAAGCCTGATGGAGAAATATACCGAACACCTGAAACCCGAAGAAAAGGAAAACTTCTTTGGAGAAAATGCACAGCGTATTTATCATCTCTGAAACTCATTTATCCTTACCTTGACCACATGAAAAAAGGACTGCTTCCGGGAAAATTTATATTTAGTTTCTTCATTGCCGTTTTCTCCATCTCATCCGGCTTTTCTCAAAACATCAACCCCTGGGTCATTTCCACTTCTTCGGTTGTCCCTGCAGGTTATTATGGCATTACCGTTGCCAACGGCATGATCGGAATCGTTTCTTCGCCCGAACCGTTTAAAGTAAAAGACGTAGTGCTTGCCGGTGCATACGACCAGTACGGACGTGGAATGGTCAGCAACTTTCTGCGCAGCTTTAACCTGCTGAATATGCGATTCAGCGTGGATGGACAGGATCTTTCAGCCAAAGACGTATCGGATATGAAACAATCGCTGGATATGCATCATGCCAGCTTTACCACTTCTTTCAACTACCTGGATAAGGCCACTATCAGTTATACCTATTATGCTTTGCGTGAACTTCCTTTTACTGTGCTGATGGACATATCGGTTACTGTAAAAAAAGATATTGAAATCACCCCCGCGAGTGTGATGGAAGCGCCGGACGCACTCCGCGATGTACAGAATTATTATACTGAAATTGATCGTCCGCATGTGCTCATTTCCTTACTGACCTCTTCAGCAAAAAGCCCTACCGGAAAATTATTGATGTGTGCCTCCAATACTTTTTTATTTAGCGAGCCGCACGGAGAAGAGCCGCGGGTGATCCATGAGATGTGGGACAATAACATGCACCTCATGAAATTTTATAAAAAGATCCGCGCCGGAGAAACCTATCATTTCTCCATCGCCGGCTCATCTATTACGTCCGCGCATAACGATGATCCGCTCAACGAAGCACAA
>JAYVXJ010000706.1:0-4092 GCA_043785285.1 Chitinophagaceae bacterium | reverse complement strand
CCATCGTGGAAATCGTGCTGGCTGTCTCCACCGGTTTGCTGGTATGGTGGGGTGCCGGACTCGTTCTGGATCTCCCTCCGGAACAGGCAGGACGGCTCACCGGTGAGATCATTGCTTTCTTTTTATACCTTAACCTATTGTTCCGGCCGCTACGCGTGATTGCGGATAAATTCAACACCCTGCAAATGGGTATGGTAGCCAGTGAGCGGGTATTTAAAATCCTGGATAATGAGGATCGGATTACATCGGAAGGAACCTATGCACCCTCCAGACTGCAGGGGAAAATAGAATTTGATCATGTTTGGTTTGCCTATACAAACGACCGTTATGTTCTGAAAAACATTTCTTTTATGGTTCAGCCTGGCGAAACCCTGGCGATTGTAGGGCATACCGGTAGTGGAAAGACCTCTATCATCAGTATACTCAACCGGCTTTATGCCATCCAAAAAGGTCAGATACGACTGGATGACCGTTCGATCGAAATGTATAAGCTGGATGCACTACGGTCTTCCATAGGGGTGGTTTTACAGGATGTATTCCTTTTTTCCGGATCCATCCTCGAGAATATCACCCTCCGCAACCAGGAGATTCCTTTTGAAAAAGTGGTACAGGCTGCAAAACTCATCGGGATGCACGATTTTATTATGCAACTCCCGGGTGGGTATGAGTATAATGTGATGGAGCGGGGGAGCACGCTATCCCTTGGTCAAAGGCAGTTATTGTCTTTTATCCGCGCCCTCCTTTTCGATCCATCCATTCTCATTTTGGATGAGGCGACTTCTTCCGTGGATACCGGGTCTGAGCGCTTAATTCAGGAAGCCATCGGAAAACTCATTTCAGACCGGACCTCCATTGTTATTGCCCATCGGCTGTCCACTATCCGTAAAGCCAGTAAAATCCTGGTGCTGGACAAAGGGGAAATAAAAGAAATGGGAACCCATGAAGAGTTGATGGAAAAACAGGGATTTTATTTTAAGCTGCATCAGATGCAATTTGAGGAAAAGGTTGATGGTTGATGATAGAAAAGGTTGACGGTTAAACGTTGACCGTTGACGGCCTTTTTGTGTGAATCCGCAACTGAATTCGGTCAACCGTCATCCGTCAACCGTCAACGTTAATGCCTCTCGAATTCAGCAATAAAACCAGATTCGTTCTTGCAAATTCCCCCCCCTCCCTTATCTTTGCGGCAAAATTTGGATACCGCATGATGCAGGGAAGGTTCAAATCATTATTGGTAGCGGGTTTCAGCGTTTTTTTACTCCTGTTTTCCGGGATATTGAAAGCACAGGAACCGCAGCATGAAAAGAGCGGGGAAAAACACCAGGCTTTTGACGCAAATGAGGTCATTTTCGGTCATGTGCTGGATGCACATGAATATCATTTTTTGACCTACAAAAGTTCCGAAGGAGCAGAGCATCACGTTACTATTCCACTTCCTGTAATACTCTATTCTCCACAGCGTGGATTTTCAACATTTTTATCATCCCGGTTTCATCATGGAGAAGAAACTTACCTGGGGTATAAAATGGTGGGGAATAAGATTTTTCCGGTAAAGGCTGATGGATCCCGGGATGCCTCCGTGAAAGTATATGACATTTCCCTTACCCGCAATGTGGTGCAGATGATCATTGCACTTTCCCTGCTGGTTTTTCTGTTGGTCCGGATAGCCGGAAAATATAAAACCGGAATCGGTACAACCCAGGCTCCAACGGGATTTCAGAATTTAATGGAACCCATGATCACCTTTGTGCGGGATGAAGTGGCGATTCCCAATCTCGGCGCCAAATACCAGAAATACCTGCCCTACCTGCTGACCGTATTTTTCTTCATTCTGATCAATACCATGTTCGGACTGGTGCCCGGCGCAGCTAATGTAACCGGTAATATTGCTTTTACCCTGGTATTAGGCGTTATTTCCTTTATTGTGATCACGGTTAGTGGAAACAAGCATTACTGGGGGCATATTATTAATCCGCCGGTGCCTTCATTCGCTATTAAGTTTATTATGATTATTGTGGAGATCCTGGGGGTTTTCACTAAACCTTTTGCATTGATTATCCGTCTATTTGCCAACATGGTGGCAGGACATATTATTATCATCTGTCTGGTTTCGTTAATCTTTATTTTTGGAGGACTGAATAAAGGGATAGGCTGGGGATTCTCGCCGATATCGATTGGCTTTGCCGTGTTTATTTATATGATCGAGATACTGGTAGCCTTTATCCAGGCATTTATATTCACAAACCTTACTGCTGTTTTTATCGGGCAGGCTATTGAAGACCATAAGTCACATAGTGGCAATGGCCATGATGACGCGGTAATCGTTTAACAACAACGGGTTTTTTAAACCAATATAAATTAACAAGTATGGATTTAGCAACCATGTTATTAAGTACAACTCCCTGGGCGAATGCCGGAGGTGCTATCGGTGCTGGTCTGGCTGCCATTGGCGCCGGCATCGGTATCGGTCAGATCGGTAAAGGTGCGGTGGAAGCCATCGCGCGTCAACCGGAAGCATCCAACGACATCCGTGCCAACATGATCCTCGCAGCAGCGCTGGTGGAAGGGGTTGCACTGTTCGGCGTTATTGCCGGTATTCTGGCAATGTTCGTTTAGAACAATCATTCCGTACTGCATCCGAAGTAAAGGACGGAGGATGCAGTATATTTTTAAAGAAAGTACTTTATATAAAATTATTTTCATGGATCTTTTAATTCCTTCCTTCGGGCTCATTTTCTGGACGCTTCTGGCGTTTGTGATTGTGGTTTTGGTACTGAAGAAGTACGCGTGGAAACCCATTCTGCAATCGCTCAATGACCGCGAGAAAACCATATCTGATTCCCTGGCCACTGCGGAAAGGGTAAAAGCAGAGATGGCGCAGATGAAAAGCGAAAACGAAGCTCTCCTGGCCAAGGCCCGGGAAGAAAGAGCTCAAATGCTGAAAGAAGCCCGGGACGCGAAAGATAAGATCATCAATGAAGCCCGGGACCAGGCGAAGGTGGAAGCCGGTAAAATTATTACAGATGCGCAGGCAGCTATTGAACAACAGAAAATGGCGGCACTCACGGAAGTGAAGAATCAGATCGGCAATCTCGTGATTGAAGTCTCAGAAAAAATCCTGCGTCGTCAACTGGATAACAAATCCTACAGGAAAGTTATATTAAGCAGTTAACGGCTGAGGTAAAACTAAATTAACTAAATGTCCAATCCCCGCTTAGCCGGCAGATATGCAAAGTCGCTGATTGACCTGGCTGTGGAAAAAGACCAGCTGGAATCCGTTTATCAGGATATGGTATATATGAATGACCTGACGCAGGCAAGTCCGGAATTGGTAAGGGTTCTAAAAAGCCCGGTGATTAAAGGAGATAAAAAGGAAAAGATCCTTGACGTGCTGACCAAAGATAAAATAGGCATTATCAGCAGTTCTTTTAATCGACTTTTGGTGAAAAAGGGACGCGAAGCCAATCTTCCTGAAATCGTGACTGCTTTTATTCAACAATACAAAGATTACCGGGGAATACATATCGTATCGTTAACCACTGCCGTGCCGCTGAGTGAAGAAGTGAAGTCAGCCATTGTAAGTAAGATCAGTGAATCATCCAATATGAAGCAGGTGGAACTGAAAACCAAAATAAACCCGGATATCATCGGCGGTTTTATTATTGAAGTAGATGGCCGGTTAATTGATGCCAGCATTTTGTACGACCTGAGCGTAATCAAAAAGCAGTTTGAAAGCAACGATTTCATTTATAAAATCCGCTAGGAAATAGTCAATTCATTTTAAAAAGATCATATGCCAGAAATAAAGCCAGACGAAATATCAGCGATACTCCGGCAGCAGCTGAGTAACTTCAACGTGTCGGCCGACATGGAGGAAGTGGGAACTGTGCTCCAGGTAGGTGATGGTATTGCGCGTATTTACGGTCTCAATAATGTAAGCAGCGGAGAACTCGTAGAATTTGAAAACGGAGTAAGAGCTATTGCCTTAAACCTGGAAGAAGACAATGTAGGGGTTGTATTGATGGGAGAAAGTGGCGATATTAAAGAAGGTGCAAAAGTGCGTCGTACAGGAAAGATCGCATCCATCCAGGT
>JAYVXJ010000705.1:0-12956 GCA_043785285.1 Chitinophagaceae bacterium | reverse complement strand
TCTGAGGTTGAAGTAGAAAGCATGGATCCTCATTTTGATACACTCCTGATTAAACAAAGAGATTCCTCCCAGGTTTCTCCATTTTAAGCTTTGAATATTCCTATTCCCTAATTTATTCAATAGAACTGCCACCCTATAAATGACCTGACAACCCCCAATGGATAACGACTTCTCACATCAGAGCGATTTTAAATACTCCACCAGATTCTGTCTCTCTGTAGCTGAAAGACCTAAGTTAAAATGTTGATCATAATGATTAACCACATCGTCCAGCGTGGCAAATCTGCCATCATGGTAATAGCCACCTTTTGCTTTTGCAACCATTCCGGCCAGGGGAGTTGTCCGGTACTTACCGGTTGGTGATCGCTTTGCTTCAAAATCATCAATTCCTAATTCTTCAGCTGTATGTAAATTATTGATCGTTTCAGTGAACAATGGGGGTGTATGGCAGGTCGCACATTTGCCCTTATATAAAAATATCGCTTTTCCGCTCACAGCCATATCCTGGTTGAAGCTGCCCGCCGGGGCCTTAGGTGCCGGAATCGAATGTTGATATGCTTTGAGTGCGGGCAATTTTGAGGTAAGTAAATCCGGTGAATTCATTACATGGTAAAAATTATTTTCAACAGCTATCGGATATTTAACCGGGTCATTCAAACGCGGATCAGAAAAACTTCCCTTTCCATGCATTTCAAGATTTCCTACAAAGGAATTCCAATAGGATATATCACCCCATCCGGTGTACGTTGTGAGATTTACACCATTCAAGCCAAAAGCAGCCGGTATCAGGTTAGCGGCGACTGCCCCGTCCGGACGAAGTGCTTTACCATCCAAAAAAAGAATGGCTGCATATTTTCCGGGACCCCACATTCCCAGTACGGTTCTTAAAGTAGGTTCATCTATATGTAACAAACGGGCAATGGGTGCTGCATTATCAGTCAATGAAATAATGGCGCCTACATTCAGATCCCGGTTTGGCCATCCATCCAGGCGTTTGCCTATTCCAGGTGCAAAAGAATTATCAACTGTAGAATGACAGAAGGCGCAGGTGATGCCTATGGATGTTAATCCACCTGCGGCATCAAAATTTCCATTTACACCAACTACAGCCTTTAATTTTAGCAGTGCCAGCGTTGTTGCAGGGTCATTAAGATCAACTAAACCCTCGGTAATGCCTGCCATTACCGCTGCAGGTAAGGCTTCTGCATCAACTTTTAATCCGGCGGTTAAGGCTGTCTTCGGACTAACACCTCCTCCAAATCCTCCGTTATTGGATCCCGCAATTGCTTTATCAATATGAAGTACGCCACTCCAAAAACCCTCATCGCCAAAAGCGTCATATCGAAAAATATCTTTCCCTTGTTCTGCCAACACAGGATCCGGAATTTCCAGTACAGGCCCTTGAACTTTAGTTTTATTTTTCGTACATTGAGCGAAGACTATAATAACTGTCATTGACAGTATTATTATTGTTTGTTTTTTGTATAGCATGATAAATGATCTGAATTACACGTGAGAATTAGAGTTCGTAACTATAGAAAGGTTACAAAATAAGTGGAGGGAAATCAGAAACTAAGGAGGCCCGATACTTTATTAAGCAGTAAAACTTTCTGCCATGGCGAAACGTCTATGGGAAAAACTGCAACATTACAGCACCTTTATTTGTCTGATCATCTGGCTGGTAAATCCCCTTTCATTATCTTACCAGGCCATCACTTTGACGAGGTCGCCATCCACCACTCTTGTCATCTCCATATCAACAATGGCTGCGTAGGTGCTTTGAATGATAGCATTGGCGATTATCACTATGACCGGCTGTACCGGCAGCAGCACAGGTTACACCATGGAAATGCAGGCTAAAATAGATTCGATGCAGACTGAATTGAAGAAGGTTTCAGATGAAAATGCGATGGTGGAAAAAAACCTGATAAAATTCGACACATTGGATTTTGTAATTTTCAGTAATCAGTACCTGGATAATGTTTCATGAATCACATGGAAAAGACATTATTGTGAATTGGCCAGATGGGCATCATACCAATGGGCTTAAAAGGCACATTGAAGACATAAAAGCCATGTTCGTATATGCCCCCAATACGTCTATAAAAGCACATCCGATCAGATTTGGAAAGGGTGAATGGAGTTGTGTTACCGGCGTTATGGCCGGAACCTTTACAAAGCCAATGCCTATTGGCGAAGGTAAATTTATTCAACCGACTGGCAAATCATTTTAAATTCCCCTGTGTACCGTTGGTCATTGGAAATACGGCATTATGATAGAAGAATCTTTATTCTGGGATAATCAGACTTATATGAAGCAAATGGGATTTGGGAAATAAAAGCGCCAATGGCATTTCTTCGGAAACCATGTCTACGAATTATACGAATATTATCGGGCAGAAATTAAATTTAAATTTTGGCGAAATGCCATATATCAACTTTATTTCGTAGATAATCATCATCTTCCTGGTCATTTGCTTTACGGGAATTATTGCAGGAAGTAAAAAGGGGAAATACTTATTGCTTTACAAACTCACCGTCTGCTTTAATGTTTACCTCATCGCCAATCGCAGCTGATGGATACATACCACCGATGTTAAAGTCAGAACGTCTTAAGATTCCGGTTAACTGAAAGCCTGACTTGGTCTATTTTGACATAGCATCGTTTATAGTTCCTCTAAACCACAAATCCATAGTAACGGGTTTGGTAATTCCATGCAACTTGAGATCGCCTGAAAGTTTGTACCTGTTCTCCTCTGTCTTACTAATGGAAGTACTTTTAAAAGTCATTTTCGGAAATTTTTCAATATCAAAGAAATGCGGACTCCTTAAATCATCATCCCGCATTTTCACTTCTGTATTAACAGATGCCACATCGGCTGAAAGTTCAAAGACCGCGTCGCTAAAGTCTGGCTGCGATGAAATAACAGTAGCATCAAATTTTTGAAACAAACCGAATATATCAGATATGCTTAAATGAGTAACTGTAAAAGTTAATTTGGAATGCATCGGATCTGCTTTCCATGTCGTTTGCGAAAATAAATAATTGACAGATATAATGGCGATTATTAAAATAGAATATAACTTTTTCATGATTTAGTATTTTATTGAAATTATTAATAAAACAGGAGCTCTACCCCGCAAAAATAAGTTTATTCATTTTCTTCAAACAAAGTTTAATAAACCCGGCATCTGATACTGAAGTTAAGATTAATTGTAAACGTTTTGAGATTATCAACTTTTACCATTTAGCAACCATTTTATTAATCAGGCATATTCTCGAATTGCTCATACCCCTTTAAATTTCCGATGATTCATCCCTGAATCCGGCCTTTTTTAATCATTTGATTAAATTGTTTGTTTAATTAAGAGAACTATTTCTAGCTTTACCGGGATATTAATAAAAGGGCAAATGGCTAAGAAAATAAAAGTGGAGACCGATCTTTCTACGGAAGAAAAGATAAAAGAGGCCGCCAGAAAAGTGTTTACCCAAAAAGGGTATGCTGCTACACGTACCAGAGACATTGCGGAGGAAGCTGGTTTAAATCTGGCTTTGTTAAATTATTATTTCCGAAGTAAAGAGAAGTTATTTAGAATTATTATGGCTGAGAAAATGCAGCAGTTCCTGGGCTTTATGGATCCGGTGATTAACAACACAACTACTACCCTGCAAGATAAAGTAGAACGAATAGTCTCAAAATACACTGAACTACTCACCGGAAGCCCCGATTTACCGTTTTTTATTCTCAGCGAGATAAGAAACAACCCGGCGTATTTTATGAAAATTACCGGAAAGGAAAATTTTCTAAGTAAATCCATTTTGATAAAACAGATCCGGGAAAAAGTTCCTGGACGCAATCCATTTCATTTTTTCATCAACCTTTTAGGGATGTGTGTTTTCCCCTTTATTATGAACCCCGTTTTACAAAAAATGGGTGCGTTGAATGATAAGACGTTTACAAAAATGATGAAGGAAAGAAAGTCTTTGATTCCATGCTGGATAAATAGGATGCTGGAGGCAGAATAAATTTCTTGTATTTCATTTGATCAAAGTTTAAAACAAATGTGTTAGCGATGATGATTAATCTCAGTAAACCTATAGCGGCTTTGGTTTTGTTGGTAAACATACTAACCGCTAAGGCGCAAACAAAAGAACTTACGTTTGATGCGTGTTACGATCTGGCAAAACAAAACTATCCATTAATCAAAAAGAGGGATTTGATTACCAGTACCAGCCACTATTCTTTAGAAAATGCGGCTAAGCTCTATCTTCCACAGCTATCCATAAACGGGCAAGCCAGTTATCAATCACAAACAATAGACTTTTCAGCCGTTTTCCCGGGTGGTCCCGGCAGGTCATTACCAAGCATAAGTAAAGACCAGTATAGAATACAGGCAGAGGTTAATCAGCAGATTTATGATGGCGGTATTATCAAAAATCAAATAGAGCTGATTCAGGCGAACCAGGCAATTCAGCAGGAAAGCCTTGAAATAAGCTTGAATACCCTGAAGGATCGGGTTGATCAGATTTATTTCTCTATCCTGCTGATGAGCGAACAATTAAAACAAAATGAGATAAGAAAAACGGATTTGCAGGGTGTTTTAGACAAGGCTAATGCAGCACTTCAAAACGGTTCTGGCTTTAGAAGCAATGTGAATGAATTGAAGGCGGAGCTGGTCAATATAGATATGACGGATATAGAATTTAAATCCAACCGCAAAGACTATATGGATATGCTGTCGCTATTAATCGGTGTTCCGGTTGATGAAACAGTGAAACTGAAACAGCCTGACCCGCCGTCCATGCTTTCTGAAATAAACAGACCTGAACTGAAACTCTACGATCTTCAAAAAAAGACATTCGACATTCAGGAGAAGCAATTAGAATCTGATTACCTGCCCAGGCTAAGCGCTTTTGTTCAGGGAGCATATGGTCGCCCCACTTTAAACATTATTGAAAACCAATTTGGTGCCTGGTGGATTGGCGGCCTTCGTTTGAACTGGTCTTTAGGAAGCTTATATACGCTAAAAAACAATAGGCGTCTTTTATATATTAACCGTCAAAACCAGGATATCGAAAAAGAAACTTTTCTTTTTAATACCCAACTCACGCTTAACGGGCAAAATGGAGACATACAGAAATACAATGAGCTCATTCAGAAAGACGACACGGCGATTTCTCTTCGTGCTTCCGTGACAGCGTCCGCCAAAGCTCAACTGGATAACGGCGTGATAACCGTACATGAGTATATCTCTAAACTTAATGATGAAAATCTGTCCAGGCAGTCCCGTACACTTCATCATATTCAATTATTACAAGCTCAATATAATTTTAAAT
The DNA here is from genome assembly GCA_043785285.1 of Chitinophagaceae bacterium. GTDB lineage: Bacteria > Bacteroidota > Bacteroidia > Chitinophagales > Chitinophagaceae > Puia. The sequence continues at coordinate 7,618 of JAYVXJ010000705.1, read as the reverse complement.
CCACCTCAGGTAACTGATAATAAAAACGCTATCTTTTATGAAGCACATCAAGATAATCGGAACTATTGCATGGATGGTAATCGTTTCCTGCAATGGCAATAAAAAAGACTATGATGCATCGGGTAATTTTGAAGCGGACGAAGTAATTGTCTCGGCACAACAAAACGGGGAACTGCTTTCCTTTTCAGTGAATGAAGGAGATCGTTTAACCGAAGCTGCGATAGTTGGTCAGATTGATGTAACGATATCTAAACTTCAAAAAGAACAAACAGAGGCTACCATAGCTGCTTTGAAACAAAAAACCAGCAGTTCAGATGAGCAGACAGACGTGGTTCGAAAACAACTGGCTGTTCAGCAGGCCCAATTGGAGAACGTACTCCATGAACAACAGAGAACCCAAAATCTGGTGAAAGCCGACGCAGCACCGGCTAAACAACTGGATGACCTTAATTCGCAAATTGACCAGCTGCAAAAACAGATTGCTGTATCCCATCAGCAGATCAATCTTTACCATTCAAATACCGCTACCCAAAACAGAAGCATTCTGAGTGAAAGGGCACCCCTCGAAAAAACCGCTCAACAATTCCAGGAACAGATCAATAAAGGTCTGATCGTAAACCCAATAACTGGCGTAGTCCTTACCAACTATGCCTTAAAAGGGGAAATGGCTATTGTAGGCAAGCCTTTATATAAAATAGCAAATACAGATACCCTGTCATTGAAAGCTTATGTTACGGGAGAACAATTACCTGCGATAAAATTAGGGCAGCAGGTAAAAGTGCGAATTGATCAGGCCGATAAAAAATACAAAACTTATCCGGGAACAATAAATTGGATATCTGCTAAATCTGAATTCACACCAAAAACCATCCAGACAAAAGACGAAAGAGCCAATCTGGTGTATGCGATAAAAGTACGGGTAAAAAATGATGGGTATCTAAAGATTGGGATGTACGGGGAAGTCATTTTTCGTTGATGGTTGATGAAAGCAACACTAAATTAAGTTAGATGAAAGTAACAGACGGAAATGCAATAAACAAAGAAACGGTCAACGGTCAACCATCAACCGTCAACCGATTCTCTATAGAAGTCAAAGGCTTAACCAAGACCTACGACAAAGGCAAAGTGCTTGCTGTCGATAATGTATCATTTAATGTTGAGAAAGGTGAATTGTTTGGATTGATCGGTCCGGATGGCGCAGGCAAAACTTCCTTATTTCGCATACTGGTTACCGTTTTACTTGCTGATAAAGGGGAGGCTTCCATAGATGGTTGTGATGTGGTAAAAGACTATCAGGCGATCCGCAACCGTATCGGATATATGCCCGGTAAATTTTCACTTTATCAGGATCTGACGGTGAGAGAAAATTTGAATTTTTTTGCCAGCCTGTTTGGAACTACAATAGAAGCAAACTATGAACTGATTAAGGATATCTACGCCCAAATAAAGCCCTTTGATGATCGCAGGGCCGGTAAATTATCCGGGGGCATGAAACAAAAGCTGGCTTTATGCTGTGCTTTAATTCATAAACCAGACGTATTGTTCCTGGATGAGCCTACAACAGGTGTTGATGTGGTGTCCAGAAGAGAGTTTTGGGATATGCTCGAAAAATTGAAAAAGCAAGGTATCACCATCTTAGTTTCTACTCCTTATATGGACGAAGCTAATTTATGTGAAAGAATTGCCCTGATACAAAATGGAAAGATCATGTCGATAGACAGCCCAGAAAACATTATTGCAGCTTATCCAACAAAGCTATATGGAGTCAGGGCCGACAATATTTATAAACTACTAAAAGGCTTGCGGGAGGATGAGCAGATAGAAAGCAGCTTTCCATTTGGTGAATACCTGCATGTTACATTTAAGAACAATAGTGATCAAGGCGCTGATGAATTAAAAAAATATGGAGACCGGAAAGGGCATACGCATTTTGAAATAAAACAGATCAAACCGAGTATTGAAGATAGTTTTATTCGACTGATGAATTCTAAAAATGTGCGCTGAGAATGAAGAACGAACAAATGAAAATAGTTCCTGGGAAACAGAGCATTCAATTTTAATCCTAAACTCTCCATTAAATTACAATTCTCCATTAAATAAATTAAAATGAACGAAAAAGTAATCATATGTAAAGACCTCACTAAAAAGTTTGGTGATTTCATTGCTGTTGATAAGATTTCGTTCGATGTGGATAAGGGTGAGATCTTTGGTTTCCTCGGCGCTAATGGCGCGGGCAAAACGACTGCGATGCGCATGTTATGTGGTCTTTCATTTCCTAGTTCCGGAGAAGCCTCTGTTGCTGGTTTCAATGTATATAAACAACAGGAAAATATTAAAAAGAATATTGGTTATATGAGTCAGAAATTTTCCCTATATGAAGACCTGAGCATCATGGAAAATATCCAATTTTTCGGTGGGGTGTATGGAGTACCTGATAAAGAGATTAGTGGGCGTAGTAATGATCTTATCCGGAAGCTTGGACTGCAGTCAGAAGCAAAAAAACTGGTTGGCGCGCTGCCGCTGGGATGGAAACAAAAGCTGGCTTTTTCTGTAGCTATATTTCACCACCCCAAAATTGTTTTTTTAGATGAACCCACCGGAGGGGTTGACCCGGTTACCCGCAGGCAGTTCTGGGACATGATCTACGAAGCGGCAGCTTCGGGTATCACCATTTTTGTTACCACGCACTATATGGATGAAGCAGAATACTGCAATCGCATAACAGTAATGGTTGACGGTAAAATAGAAGCGCTTAACACGCCAAAGAATTTGAAAGAACAATTTTCAGCCAATTCGATAGACGATGTGTTTTATCAGTTGGTGAGAAAAGCGACTAGGACCGACAATGAACAATTGATAAAATGAAACAACTACTGGTTTTCATAAGAAAAGAATTTTATCACGTTTTCCGGGACAAGAGAACCTTGCTCATTATGTTTGGTCTTCCAATATCTGAAATACTGCTATTTGGATTTGCCCTGACCAGTGAAGTAAAGAATGCAAGAATTGTAATTTCAGATAATGCAAGAGATGTAAATGCACGACAGATTATTAATAAAATAAAGGCTTCCACTTATTTCATTGTAAAGGAGAAAACAATAAGTTATAATGAAATTGAAAGTACGCTTAAAAAAGGCGATATAAAATGCGTGGTTATTTTTCCACCTGATTTTGGTAATGATCTGGCGCGCTCAGGTAAAGCCCAGGTTCAGCTTATTACTGATGGAACTGATCCCAACACGGCCAAAACCCTGATCAATTATCTGAATGCTATTATTGCCGATTATCAAAGGCAGATCAGCCCCCCGGCTGCATTATCTTATATCATTATTCCGGAAATCCGGATGCTGTATAATGAAGAAGGCAATGGGTCGTTGAATTTTATTCCCGGCGTACTGGCCCTGGTATTAATGATTGTGTGCACCGCCCTTACTTCCGTGGCTGTTGTAAGGGAAAAAGAACTGGGAACAATGGAAATATTACTGGTCTCTCCATTTAAACCGGTAATGGTATTGATCGCAAAAGCTATCCCCTACCTGATTTTGTCGCTGGTTAATTTCATTTTAATTCTTCTGTTATCCGTATATGTGTTGAATGTTCCAATCCAGGGCAGTATAATTTTATTATTTCTCGAGAGCATGTTATTTATTCTGGCCAGCCTTTCCCTTGGACTTCTAATATCTACTGTTACCAGTTCACAACAAGCCGCACTATTGCTCTCTATGATGGGCATGATGATACCTGCGATGGTTTTTACCGGTTTTATTTTCCCCCTTGAAAATATGCCTTTGTTTTTTCAGCTCATCTCCAATGTTGTTCCTGCCCGCTGGTACTACCTGATTGTGAAAGCCATAATGCTGAAAGGACTTGGTTTTGAATATGTTTGGAAAGAAACGCTTATACTTATCGGAATGACGGTGATTTTATTGGCTATCTCGATGAAAAATTTTAAAAAGAGATTATCATGAGGATGCTACGATACCTATTACAAAAGGAATTCCGGCAGTTATTCAGAGACAAGACCATCCTGGCCATGATGTTTGTTATGCCCTCCATTCAATTGACCATTATCCCTCTGGCCATGAATTTCGATGTGAAAAATATTAATATTTCCGTTGTGGATCTTGATCACAGCAGCTTTTCTCAAAAGCTGATTTCCAAGGTTGGTGCATCGGGATACTTCCGGTACGTAAATACCTCTCCCTCTTATAAAGAAGGTTTGCGAAGTATTGAAAAGGGAGAAGCTGATCTGATTATGGAGATACCGGCCGGCTTTGCAAGAAACCTGATACGTGAAGGATCACAAAAAATCGCTCTTTCCGTTGATGCCATTAATGGCATGAAGGCATCATTGGGTACAGGTTATCTAATAACGATCATAGCGGATTTTAATCAGAACATTCAACTAGATGTTGGTGGCTATACAATAGGCCCACCGAAACCGATTATTGATGTAACCTATTTAAACTGGTTCAATCCCCTAGGGGAATACAAATACTATATCGTTCCGGGTGTCCTTGTTCTGTTATTGACCATGATTGGCGGATTTCTTTCTGCTTTAAATATTGTAAAGGAAAAAGAAGCAGGCACCATTGAACAGATCAATGTAACTCCAATAAAAAAATGGCAATTTATTTTGGGTAAAATGATCCCATTCTGGATAATGGCAATGATCGTCTTTACTTTAGGATTGCTTGTAACCTGGGGAGTTTATGGGATCTTTCCTCAGGGAAATCTGGCTGTTCTTTATCTTTTCGCCTCCGTTTACCTGATCGCTATACTGGGCTTTGGATTGCTCATCTCTACTTATAGCAATAACCAGTTGCAGGCTATGTTTGTCGCTTTCTTTTTTATGATGATTTTCATGCTTATGAGTGGTTTGTTTACTTCGATTGAAAGTATGCCGGCATGGGCCAGAACCATTGCTAATCTTACACCAATTACGCATTTTATTAAAGTGGTAAGAATGATCATGTTAAACGGCAGTGGTTTAGCCGATATTAAAATGGAGTTGTTCTATGAAGTACTGTTTGCCATTGTGCTGAACAGTTGGGCAATTTGGAATTACAGGAAGACAACATAACCAGGAAAACGGTGCAAGGGATATCGCTTTGAACGCAATAAGTTTGGGATTTAAGTTGTCATTTAGAATACCGGCAGGCAATCATAGGTAAAGCAGTATCCACTTTTTCAAGAAACAACTTTATATATTTCCTTTCTTCAACTCACTGACTGCAAATTCCGCTGCCCTTGCCGTCAATGCCATATAGGTTAATGAAGGGTTCTGGCATGCGCTGGATGCCATGCAGGATCCATCGGTCACAAAAACATTCATTGCATCCCATACCTGATTGTGTGCATTCAGCACGGATGTTTTGGCGCTCTTTCCCATCCTGGCTGTGCCCATTTCATGAATACACAAACCCGGATTGGCTTCCGGATCATCGAACGTCTGAATATTTTTCAACCCGGACTTCTCCAGCATTTCCGCTGCACTATTCATCATGTCCGAACGCATAGCCAATTCATTTTCCCTCCATTTACAATCGATATCCAGGAGGGGAAGTCCCCACTTATCCTTCTTATCCTTACTAACCAAAACCCGGTTATCCGGATGAGGTAAATGCTCACCCCAGCCTCCCATCCACATGGCCCAGTCGCCGGCTTCTGTCAATTTTTCTTTCAAAGATTCTCCTATGCCTTCCAGATCGCTTACGCGTCCCCGGTAGGCGCCTCCCTGGTAACCGAAACCCCTCAGGTAATCTTTTTGCTTTGTTTTTTCATTGATGTTCCTGAACCGGGGCACGTAAATACCATTCGCCCTTCTCCCATATGTATAACTTTCTTTGAAACCATCGTATATGGCACTTGCACCAACATGATAATGATGATCCATTAAATTACGACCCAGTTGATCGCAGCTATTTCCTAAGCCATTCGGATTTGCATCTGATGCAGAGTTGAGCAAAATGCCTGTTGTGCCAATGGTTGAAGCATTCAGAAAAATAATTTTAGCATAGAACTCTTCCGTTTGCATAGTATTGGCATCCATAATCCGGATACCCTTCGCCTTTTTGCTGTCTTTATCGTAGATCACCTGTATAACAATTGAAAACGGCCTCAGGGTGAGATTACCGGTTGCGTTTGCTGCGGGTAAGGTTACCCCATTGCTGCTGAAATAACCGGTAAAAGGACAACCCCTGTCGCACAAATTCCTGAACTGGCAAGGGCCGCGGCCATGCAATCCTTTGGTAAGATTGGCTGTGCGACCAATGATCATCCTTCTTCCATCAGAAAAATTTTGCTTTATGCTGCCTGAAATATGCGTCTCGAGACAGTTCATTTCCATAGGAGGAAGAAATTCGCTGTCGGGCAATTGAGGTAATCCTTCTTTGGATCCACTGATACCAACAAATTTTTCTACATAACTATACCATGCTGCAATATCTTTATATCGAATGGGCCAGTCCACCCCATGACCATCTTTGGCATTTGCTTCGAAATCCAGATCACTCCACCGGTAACATTGTCTGCCCCACATTAAACTTCTCCCGCCTACCTGGTAGCCCCGTATCCAATCAAAAGGCTTTACCTGCGTATAAGGATGTTCGAGATCGTTTACAAAAAAATGCTTGTTAGTTTCATTACAAAAACCACGCACCTGTATGTGCTGTTCCTTCCTCATTTGCTGCGATATAGAACCCCGGTGATCAAATTCCCAGGGGGCTTTTGTCGCCGTCGGATAATCTTTGATATGCGCTACATTTCTGCCACGTTCCAATACCAGTGTTTTCAAACCCTTTTCACACAATTCCTTAGCAGCCCAACCGCCACTGATGCCAGATCCGACCACAATGGCATCATAGGTATTTTGCTGAATCGCCTTATTGTTTATAGTAATGGAATCTCCGGGCATACAATCTTTTTTAATGCTTTATTTTCAACGTTTCTCAACCTGTATCATAAGGTCCTTATGCAAAAACCCAAAGTAAACACGGCTATTATTGCTCGTTTCATTTAATTATTATTAAAATATAATTTCTTAACTAAAGAAATTACCTATTTCAGGCGGATGCCAGCAGGCTGATTGGCTGAAGAGTCAAAAGACCCAGGATAAAAGCAAATATGGCTGCAGGAAATTTCATTCGCTCTTTAAAGATAACAAAATGCCTGTCATTTGCCAGTACTTCTTCCCGGCGTTTCCTAACCCTTATTTGCGCCGGTGGGATCCATATAGATCATTTCCCATTGATGCCCGTCAAGATCCTGAAAACTGCGGGAATACATAAATCCCAAATCCTGGGGATCGTTGGGTGTTGATGCACCAGCCTTAATGGCTTTATCTAACATATCATCTACCGCCGACCTGCTTTCCGTTGATAATGCGATAATCACTTCCGTGCTTTTTCTTGCATCACAGATCTCATTCTTGGTAAATGTTTTAAAAAAGTTTTCTACCAGCAGCATGACAAATATATCCTCACCTACAATCATGCAGGTGGCTTTTCCGTCAGTGAACCGGGGATTGAATTTATATCCGAGCTTTGTATAAAACGCAATTGTTTTATTGAGGTCTTTAACCGGTAAATTCACAAAAATTTTCGTTCCCATATGCTTA